>NZ_JACAEU010000056.1:0-5178 GCF_013388695.1 Fischerella sp. | reverse complement strand
TGAATTTACAATTCACGGGTATGTAGAGACGTAGCATTGCTACGTCTCTACAATGATTTGGCATCGAACTACAAAAATGTATGCACACATAATTCATGACCAAATTCAGCAACGCCAAAGTTTCTATCCATCAATTCTGTACGTGAATTTGTCCGCACAGCGCGGAACATGCCAAATCGGCACAGCCCTGTACCAAACGCCAAACGCATCAGCAGAAATGTCGGCACTTCGCGCACAGATTTGACAAAACCAGATAGTCCAAAACGCACCAATCCCTCTGGTCGAGCTATCCCTTGCCAAATCGAATCTAACCAAGAAGGAAGGGTTTCTTGCGTCCAATCAGCCGTAATTACCTCACCTTCGACTAATCCTGTAGCTGCCAAAAGTTCAGAAAATCCCTCAATGCTAGAAAAAGCCGGATGAGACCACTGATCTAGCAGTTGTCGCATTACTAGTTTCTCCCAAAAATTTAGTGGTTTTTGGCGGTCATCTCTTTGATTCCAATCAGCGACAACTAAGACTCCACCAGGCTTTAGCACCCGCATTAATTCTCTGGCAAAAACAGCTTTATCGGGCATATGGGGGCCTGCTTCGATTGACCAAACTACATCAAAACTGGCTTCTGGAAACGACAATGCCATTGCATCATCGACTGCAAACTGGGCGTTTAGTTCTTGGGGTGTTAACTCCTGGGCGCGTTTTACTTGTTGTGGGCTGATGGTAATTCCTGTGACGGCAAATCCATAATCTCGCGCTAAAATCCGACTGCTACCCCCAATCCCACAGCCAACATCTAAGACGCTAGTACCAGGTGGTAATTTATCTAAACCACCCCACTTTACCATTTCGTGTACAAAGTCAGATTTAGCAACCAAAAAATCCTTGCGTCGTGGCGGCGAACCGTAGTGACCGAGGTGAATGTGTTCTCCCCAGTAAAACTCTAGGATGCCGTCAAGCGTCCATTGGTCGTAGGAATTGGCGACTGTGGCTGAGGATTGATACTTGCGGGCAGTTAGGAAATAAGCTGTAATTCCGATTAGTAAAGCTAGAACGGAACTAATTACAAAATAGAGTAATAGAGTTGACATTGTTGTGAAAGATTTTTCTGTAGCTAATAGTTGATAGATTTTGGTTTATTTATGGTTCATCCCGAATGAGACTAGCGATCGCTTCGGGCAATTTTCCTATAGCTTGAACTTGCAATATTTTGCCAACCTCGAATCATTTTCCTGAGATCTAGAAAGGGTTTCTGCTGAGCTTCTCTAAAACCTGTTTGTTTGACAAAAGGATGAACAGCAGTAGGAATCTTCCCAGTTCGATGAAGATAAAATTTCGGCATGATGATTTACCGAGTTAGAATTTAACGAAAATACAAAATATGGCAAGCGAAAGTTAGTGCCATACCTCATCAAAAATTTTCTGGTTTCAAAGTTTAAAAAATTACCTGAGTACTAACAAAGTAATTACTAATTGCAGTTTGATATTAATTAATTACTGATTTCGTGGAAAGCCGCCATTTGTAGCGTTTTAATATGCGGTGCTTTCAAAATATTAGACCTGATGATTGTCGTGTAATAAACCATCCGTGCCTCGCAGATGTATAAAATTTACAAGTTAAATTCGGCGGGCATTCTGACTTACAAGGCAAGCCTTGATTACAGCTGCGGGACAGTGCCGGATTCACACCGGACTTTCCCCGTTACCTCTAGTGGCTGACCCCCACTAGAACCGATATCCTTTTGAATTTTAACACAATCGATCAACTCTTAACTTGCACCTACCCCATATAGCGTAAGTCAGTTAAAACTGACTAAAACTTTTTCATAGTCAGACCTCAGCGTTCATCAATCAAAACTTGATCAGCTGGAATCTCGACTGCTAGAGCGATCACTTTTGCTTCTCCAGTATCCAGCTCTTTACTCAGTGCTGTGACCACAGTTTACCCATCCAAAGGACTACGAACAGCTTTACCACCCCGATTAAGAACATGGGTATAAATCATCGTCGTTTTTACATCCTTGTGTCCCAGTAATTCTTGCACAGTACGGATGTCATAGCCGTTTTGTAATAAATGAGTAGCAAAACTGTGGCGAAACGTATGACAACCCACCTTTTTTTGAATACCAGCTTGACGAACTGCTTGTTTTAAAGCTTTTTGTAAACTACTTTCATGTAGGGCCTGTATTTAGGTTATCTATTGGGAAGTACGCAAAACTTCTCAATAGTACCCTTGAGGGTAATTTCAAAATCAAGCTTAATCTTACATATTTCTAGAAGGAGTATTCCTTAAGACAGAGAACTTTAGCTCCGATCTTATTTTAAGAAATAACCTGAGGAACCCTATAATGCGTGGATTTGTGGTTTCTGTCCTCACTATTTTGCTCACCGTTACCCCTTTAGTTGCCTCATCCGCTAAAGCAGCCTCTTTATGGTGGATCAAAGTTATCACCACTCAGAAGACCTTTGCGGGCTGTATGAGGGAGGCAGAAAATGGCGCTCGTCGTTCACTCGGCGACGTTCGTGTTACTCCTGACGAGGTATCGGGTTTTTCGATCGACCAGCAAGTTTATTTTGCTATTACCTGTGTTGAGCGCGGATCTGATCAACGTGCAGTGGCAATCATCGCAGGCGTTGGCGACGATATCAATTGGGTTCGCCAAGTAGTACAAAACACCACTGAAGTAGTCCGAACTTCAGGAGTACCAGACTATTAACGGAAGAGTACCGAATCAAAGTCTTTGATTTGAATCACCTGTTCAGATTTAAGAGTGTCTATATCTATCAGTAAGAATGTTAAACCAATGTGTAAAAGGCATCAAAAAATGACATTACTCTGCAAGTTCTCCAAATTAACTGCTATTGCTACAATCTTTACTGCAACTCTGGCAGTTGCAGACACCGCATATACTCAACCTGCGCCACCCCTTCCTCAGAGTTATCCAATGACTTGTCGTGGTGGTGGTACGCTATCTATCGTCAATGATGGTAGCGATGGCGTGCAAATTAGATTTCAACCAGCAGATGGTGCGGCACCTCAGGGGGTATCTCCTGGTGAGTGTACCTGGTCAGATCGAGCACTGAGACCTGGTGAACCGACTACAATCTGCGACTATAACACAAATGCGGCTCAATATGTAAGTCTATTAGTTCAATCAAATCAGTATGTAATTCTGCAAGTTTACAATGATGGTCGGGGTTGTATGAGAGTAACCCGCGTTGGTCCTTAATTTTTTGCCACTCTGCTTCTAACTTTGCACCAACTTACGAGTAAAGTTTGGTGATTCTTACTTGAGCAAGAGGTAGTGCATGACTGATCAAGAAAAGGAATCTGGAAAGCAGCAAGGTTTAAGCAAAGAGGCATGGACTGCAATTAGTGCTATTGCAGTAGCCCTAATTGGCGGCATTGTGACTGTAGTTACTACGCTGCACAGCAAGCAACCTTCACCAAGTCCATCTCCTACTGCTCCTTCTTCAGAAGTGGTAACATCACCAACCCCATCTTCTTCTTCCACTTCTGTCCCAGTACAACCAGAAATAGCAAATATACCCTTGGGTAAATGGTCAGGTGTAGCCAAGGAACCTTCAGGAACTTCCTTCCCTATTAATGTCGAAGTCAACCAGGATTGTAGTCTCAATCAAAAATGTGGTTATATCAGTGTTCCTGAAGTTCCCTGTTACGGCGAAATCTCGTTTGTAAGTATAAAGAGTAATTATTACGAGTTTGATGTTAGTAATTTTGATGCCAGAAGCGATCCAAATATCTGCAAACCTGGAGCGGGAGAGCTTTTCCGGTTGCTTCCAGATGGCAGACTTGCTTACAAGGCCACTTATTCTAATGCAGAGGGAATTCTAGAAAGAGTAGAATAATCGCTAATTTCTGTAAAGTTTGTTCAAACAGCCTAACAACCCCCTTGCAGCGGACGGTTGGGAGATCTCTGTGGAGAGACAAAGATTACTAGCCGCCGCTGAAGGGGAACGTTATGCGGCTTCGGCTATCGGTCGGGACATCCTTTGAATTTGCTGATTTCGGCCTTCAGTATTCGGCTACATAAGCGTGTCAGTCAGGCGATCGCATTGTTCCCAACCAAGCAATCTCAAGATTTCTATAGACTTTTCACCAGCCAGAGCAACCCTGCGAAAATAGAAATGTAGCCTCTACAGTTATCAAGGAGGCGGTTTTGTGAAAACTCGTAAACCATTATCTGAGAAGCACTCTCGCAACCAACCACTGCCTAAAGCAGTTCAACCTTTAGGAAAACGCTTCAGACACCGCGATCGCGGTATCCATGTGGGACGAGTGAAAGGGGCATAATTTTGGGACTCAAGGGTGGTCTCAATTGAGGCAGGTGAGAATATAAGCCTTGTCGAGGGGGGGAGCGATATGACTTTTACAGCGGACGATTTTTCAGAACGAACAACAAAGGTTCCTGCTGAAGTAGACGGCATGATTGTTTGGGTAGAAGTGGCTCAAACGGGACGAGAGGACGTGGGGTTCGACGTGAAATCCTTCAAGACGGTCACGGATTCGATCCAGGCGATCGCATCGGCGATTACCGCATCCTTAGAGCAGGTGAAACCGACAAAAGCCAGTGTCAAATATGGGCTGGAAATTGGCATTGAACAAGGAAGCTTGGTGGCTGCCATTGTCCGAGGAACGGGGAAAGCGAATTTAGAGATTTCCCTGGAGTGGGAATCGCAGCTTTAATACAACTGCTTGAGTCAACTCAGAGCCATATTCAAAGCCAAGCATTAAATAGCTTAGGAAAAATCGACCCTGGCAACTCAACTGCGATCTCAACATTGGTTCAACTGATGGAGTCAACTAAAAGCGAACAAACTCATCTGCGAATAGTGAGATACTTAGGCGAAGTTGCTATTAGTGATCCAAAAGCGATAGCAGCCTTAGAACAACTGCTTTCTTCGACTGAAGATGAAGACATATGTTTGGAAGTAGCTTACCAGTTAGGGAAAATTAACCCTGGTAATTCAACTGCGATCGCAACCTTAGTGCAACTGCTTGAGTCAACTGAAGATGAATTTAAATTTGAAAACATAACTGAACGTGAGTTCGACGGGTTGATTTAGGCACAAAAAAGGCTGAGACTGTCATATAAGCAAAAATAAACAAGGTGTCTCAGCAATGTCCACTATTGTATCTCGCCTCGATATAACCCAGAT
>NZ_JACAEU010000055.1:0-62537 GCF_013388695.1 Fischerella sp. | reverse complement strand
CCTTCGAGTTCTTCAACACTTTCTTGAATATCGATATGCACTACCCCTGTCATCACTCACCCAGAATGCTACCTATACTTAGATTTACCATCTGTCGCATTCTTTTTTCAAATTGGTATTAGTTTTTTCGCTGGCAATTCTATAATTTTTGTGGTCTACATCAAATTTTTTCTATAGGAGACAAAAGCTTGATTTCATCAATTTTACTCGCAGCAGCTGCCACAGTTCCCGCTACACCCGAGTGGACTCCCAAAGTAGCGATGATTATCAGCATCAGCTGCTTAGTTGCTGTGCTGCTAACTTTTAAGATTGAAAAGCCCACAGTTGGCCCCAAGATGCCCGCACTTCCTTTGAGTGTTCCTGCATTCATCGCTGCGATGGCTTTCGGTCATGTAATCGGCATTGGTATTGTTTTGGGACTGACTAATATCGGTCGTATTTAGAGTCGTTAAATTAACACTCTAAGTTTACAAAACTTAAAAAAACGATTCAAGTTCTTTCTCTGGCGATTTTCGCCTTAACCAAGGAAAGAAAAGTTAACCTTCCTGGAGAAGGAAGATAGCGCCACCTAATCGGATAGAGCATGGACGTGGCTGTAGAGACACGAAGTTTCACATAAATTTTCGTGTTTCTACAGCTAAATCTATTGATCCATGCAGGAGAAAGAATCATGATTTCATCAATCTTATTAGCAGTCCAAAGCACTGTTCCCAGGACTCCCACATGGGGCTTGACGGAATTTTTATATATAACCGGCGCTTGTCTGTTGTGTCTTTTGATTATTCCCCGCGTCGTTTGGTATCCTCACGTTGGTCGTAAGATGCCCTTGCCTTTCCCTTCAGTCTTCAACAATCCCAGTGTCGCCACGTTCCTTGCGGCGATGGCCGCCGGTCACATACTCGGCGTTGGTGCCGTTTTGGGATTGACTAACTTGGGCGTTCTGTAGATTTGATTTTTTAGCATACTACAAGCAATACATCAAGGCAGCAGGTTTTTGATTCTTCCTGGCGAATTTGGGAGTACTTTGTCTGCTGCTTTTGTTTTTGAGGTTTAATGGCTGGTTCTAATTGTCTATTCTAGAAATTAGGTAAATCAATAAATAGATGTATTTTTCGTGGTGGCTGTTAGTGGTTAGTGGTTAGTGGGAAATAAACAACTACTAACTACTAACTACTAACTACTCTCATAATTTAGGAAATAAGAATGCAAACAAATTGGAGAATTGGGTCTTTATTTGGAATTCCGCTGTTTTTAGATCCCTTGTGGTTTGTGATTTTAGGGCTGGCAACCCTCAATTTTGGCGTCGCTTACCAGGAATTGGGAACTGCCTTAGCTTGGAGTGCTGGGATTGTCATGGCGTTACTGCTGTTTGCTTCAGTGTTGTTACACGAATTGGGTCATAGCTTGGTGGCGCGATCGCAAGGCATTAAAGTTAACTCGATCACTCTATTTCTGTTTGGTGGTATTGCTGCTATTGAAGAAGAATCCAAGACTCCCGGCAAAGCATTTCAAGTAGCGATCGCCGGGCCAGCAGTTAGCATCGCCCTGTTTTTTCTGCTGCGTCTCGGTTCTAATGTATTACCTCATACAAATCCGCTCCGGATAATGGTTGGAGATTTGGCGCGAATTAACTTAGTTTTAGCGCTATTTAACTTAATTCCTGGCTTGCCTCTCGATGGGGGACAGGTGTTAAAAGCAGCACTATGGAAAGCCACAGGCGATCGCTTTCAAGCTGTACGCTGGGCGGCGAAAGCAGGGCAAATTTTAGGTTATAGTGCGATCGCCTTAGGCTTATTGGTAGATTACTTAACAGGTGAGTTAGTCACTGGCTTATGGATTGCTCTATTAGGTTGGTTTGGTATCCGCAACGCTACCAGTTATGACCGCGTCACCATTTTGCAAGAAACCTTGCTGAAGCTAAAGGCAAGTGACGCCATGACTCGCGACTTTCGCATAGTCGATGCCAACCAGATCTTGCGTTCCTTTGCCGATTTGTACTTACTGGAAACCACCCCTTCACAGGTTTATTTTGCCGAGTCAGATGGACGTTACCGGGGTATGGTTTCTATTGACGACTTGCGAACAGTGGAACGAAGTGACTGGGAAACCAGGACTCTAGAAAGTATCGTGCATCCCCTGACAGAAATTCCCTCTGTTGAGGAATCAACCAATATCGCTGAAGTAATTAACAAGTTGGAAAATGAAAAGCTATCCCGTGTTACTGTACTTTCGCCTGCGGGTGCTGTCGCCGGTGTAATTGACCGGGGGGACATCGTGCGTGCGATCGCACAAAATTTAGGTTTGCGAATAACAGAAGCGGAAATTAAACGAATCAAAGAGGAAGGGAGTTATCCGCAAGGGTTGCAGCTACAGGCGATCGCGAAGTCAACCATAAATTCATAAACGTAGTAGCGTGTCAGCGATTTCCCCACAACCAGCTGACTAAACTACTTTTCCCAATGCTGTCTCAAGGTGGATGGTGAATTCCGAGGAGCGATTGCTCACCTGCTGATAAGCAATCAGTTTTTTTGGTTCTCTTGGAAGCAAGGCGATCGCTATTTCTTCAATTCTTGTAAATTTCCAAGAGAGTTAAATGCTATGGGGTGCGATCGCCTCCATAACTTCTAGTCAATGCTGATACCATGCTTTTTCATGGGTGTGATAACTCACTAGCTGTAAAGTAGAGTTGTTATTGGTCGTAATCCTTACAAGTTCCTCAAAAAATTTTTTTAACTTTAAATTAGAGGGGAGTGAATTTTTTTCTAATTTAAATCGGAAATAACACTGAATGATGGCTTAAGCATACTGAAGGCAGGAGGTGTTACCAGTTATGAGCGATAGGTTTAAATCTGGCGATCGCGTGGTCGTAGATGATTTTCCTTTCATGAACCAATACCAAGGAGAAGAAGGTACTGTAGTCGATACTGAACCAAGTATTATTCCTCTTGGCGTCGAAATGGTACGAGTAGACTTAGGTAATCATCAAATTGTAAAGATTCCAAATGGAGCTTTAAAAAAAATAAACCCGCAAAAGGTAACCGACATAGCTAGCGTCTCTAATCGGAAATTGGTGATGAAAGAGATCGAAGAAACCGAGGATTCTAACCCTCGGCTGAAGAAATATCAGATTGTTGTCGTCATTGTAGAGACCGAACGATAAATGTCGTTAGGGAGGAAAGTAGCGTACGCTGCAACTTCGACCACGCTACAGTTCTACTGATTTTACTTGGTGTCTTAGTGTCTTGGTGGTTAATAAAATTTATTTTTGAACCACCAAGGCATTAAGACACAAAGTAAATTTGAGTTTGAAGGTTGTACCTTGACAGCGATAGTTTATAGGTTCGCGATCATTTTAAATTGACTAAAACTATCATTGATATTTTGTGTTTTCTGAAAATTCCACTCCAACAAAATATCTATGCTAGAAGATTTTTTAGCAAGATTTATATTTGTATCAGCAATAAATTACCTATTAGTATAACTAATCATAAATAAGTATGAGATTTTTTAAGATAAGAGTTTTTACATTAATGTAAACTTTTTAATCATTTGTTTGTATATATATAATGAATTTTAAAATGATGTGTTTGTAGCTAGTTATGGTTGCCAAATTTATTTAGCGACCAATTGAAATTTGGCTAGAATATTTTATAGATATTATCTTTTGGATATCAGTGTATTTACTATTACATAGATCGATAATAGTTACATTAGTATCAAGTCCTTTTCAGGAGTAGTTACCCATGCTAGAGGTTGGACAAGTATTGCGTGTTCGCGTAGCGACCCCGCAGGAGTCTCACTACCAACTCAAACAAAAATTAGGACAGAATGCGGGTCGTCAAACCTGGCTAGCAGAGGATTTAGCAACTCAGCCAGCAGAAGCAGTGATAGTCAAGTTTCTAGCATTTGGCGATCAAGTGCAGTGGGACGATCTCAAACTGTTTGAGCGGGAAGCCGATGTACTCAAGCAACTTAACCATCCCCGCATTCCCAAGTACCGTGATTATTTTTCCATTGACGATCGCATCCTTTGGTTTGCTCTAGTTCAACAATTCATTCCTGGTTCATCTTTAAAAGATTTGCTGAATCAAAGGCAGAAATTTTCTGAAGAACAAGTACGAAGAATTACCACTGATGTATTAGAAATATTAATTTATTTACACTCAATTATTCCACCAGTTCTCCACCGCGACATAAAACCAAGTAATTTAATTTTGGGTGAAGATAAACAAGTTTATTTAGTTGATTTTGGAGCAGTGCAAGACAGAGCCACAGCGCAAGGAGCGACATTTACGGTAGTCGGTACTTATGGATATGCACCAATGGAACAATTTGGTGGTCGAGCAGTTCCCGCTTCTGATCTTTATGCTTTAGGAGCGACTTTAATTCATCTGGTTACAGGTACTGCACCCGCCGATTTACCACAGCGAAATATGCGGATTCAATTTAGCGATCGCACTACCTTGAGTCCCCATTTTATTCGTTGGCTGGAAGCTCTTACAGAACCAGATGTTGACCAACGCGTCAAAACAGCTAGTCAAGCTTTAGAAACTCTCAATAGTCGCATTACTTCTCAATCATCTGCTTTAGTTTCCCAACCCCACGGTAGCCGGATTCAACTCAAGAAATCAGCCAGAAAGCTAGAGATAAAAATTCCAGCGCGAGGAATACAATTTTCCGATACTTTTTTACTATTTTTTGTGAGTTTCTGGTATGGCATTCTAATTTTGTTTACGAAAGGTGCTTTCCATCCTTTTTTATTACTGCATTGGATAGCTGGTTTATTTCCGCTAAGCATGTTGATTTTGCCTGCGTTTGGGGAAGCCTACATTCGTTTTAACCATAATAACTTTTTTATGGAGTGGGAATTATTTGGTCAATGCTATCGAAAACGGCAAGGCAAGACTTCGGCTATTCACCACGTTCATGTCAGCAGTGAATCAATTGCTGTTAATAACAGACCACTAATGGCAGTAAGCATTGAAGCTGGCGCTGAAAAATACAAGTTTGGTGCATTTAGTCCTGAACTCAGCGATGTTGAACGCGAATGGCTAGTTCGGGAAATTAAAGAATGGTTGGGACTCTAATCAGCACAGATTCACAACAAAGGTGGTAGTGCCAAAATTGCTTTCCATTCATCTTCAGAAAGTGGTTGCACAGTTAACTCTATACCAAAACAATCACTAGCAGCAGCTATCAAAACAGCGATCATCTGTTCAATACTTAGGTTTTGAGGAAGTTGCACATTGGTAAATGACTCAGCACCAAATACCTCAGTAAATAATTTTGTATCTGGTTGCAAACGCATAGAACCATGTTGCAAAATTGCCCCACTACGTCGCAACTGAGCGCTACCAATGAGTTTATAACCATCCACCGTCACTAAATCTGCGTCAGTAGCAGTACCAAAACAGTCAGGATTGTGGATATAACCTCGTCCAGCAGCACCGTAATGTAAGTCTACGCCAAGTTGACTCCATCCTAGAATCAAAAACTCGCAGATTTTTTGGTATGCTTCAACACGACTACCATTGAGTCCAGAGTTCACGACAGCGTAAGTCAAATCGCCTTGGTGCAAAACTGCTCTCCCACCCGTAGGACGCCTCACCAAATCTACTTTTTCACCTTGCCAAGTTAGATGCTGCCAATGTTCTGGATATTTTTTTTGATGATAGCCTAGAGAAATAGCGGGTGGCGACCAAGTATAGAACCGCAAAGTCGGGGGATGTTGTCCCGACAGATGCTGTTCTAACAACCACCGATCAACAGCCATCTGGACGTTACCAGTGGCTTCTAGTAAAGGAATTAGTCGCCAAATCTGCTTGCTATCCATTCCTATGCAGCAGACCCCATCTAAAATATCTAATCTAAAATTGCTTAAGCGGCACCAAACTCTGATTGTAAAGCTTCATCGTTGTTATCGGCGATCGTTGCCACAACGGTAATTAGGCGTGAGACTTCGCTAGCAGACAATTCTGCTAGGGCGCGTGTCGCTATCACAACTACCTGATTTTCAATAATGCCAAAACGAGACTCAAAGGTGCTAGAGCAGTTCATCTCTAATAATTTCCGCATCAGTCTGGGTTCATCTTTGGCAGGCAACTTTAGCACCGAAGACCATACTGTGATGGTATCTTCATCGGTTGTCCCCGTGAGTTGAACAAATACTTGCACCGTACCGTAGGTAAATTTCCAGAGATAACCACCCTCTGAAGGATGGCTAACCATCGCACTATCATTTTGTTCTAAAGTGTTAATAACGTTTTCGATTACTTCTACATGGTTGATACTTGTAGTACTTGCCACCATTTCATCGATTAGTTCGTCGGTAGAGATAGATTCGGTTGCGACTGTTTCTGGATCGGGTTGGTAAGTTGCCATACAGATTTTCCTCTAGATTGTGAATAACCCACCCCTACTTTATACCTTGGCAGCAAAGAGGGTGGGGAAGGTAAGGTAGATTGTTACATCCTTAATGGTCAGTAATGCCTAATAATTGCCAAATTTCACGCTTATATTCATCAGTCACTTGCAGGATATTGTGAGAGGTGACAAAAATTTATAGGAGCGATCGCATTTTCCACAAAGTAATACTGGGAACATGGTGCGATCGCTCTCTCAACCCTTTGACAAAACTTCACACATCATTATCTGGCTAGAGCAGGGCACAATAGAGACAGATATCTGTCAGTCCTCAACATGAGCTATTGCCTTAATCCCAACTGTCCCAAGCCCCAAAATACGAATGATGGAAAGTTTTGCCTAACTTGTGGTTCTAAGTTACTTCTCAAAGAACGCTACCGCGCCACCAAACCCATAGGACAGGGTGGTTTTGGCAGAACCTTTTTAGCTGTGGATGAGGATAAACCCTCTAAACCGTGTTGCGTGATTAAGCAATTTTACCCCCAAGCCCAAGGCACCAGCACCGTGCAAAAAGCGGTGGAGTTGTTCAACCAAGAAGCAATGCGCTTGGATGAACTGGGCAAACATCCACAAATACCCGAACTGCTTGCATATTTTACCCAGGATGACAGGCAGTATCTCGTACAAGAATTTATTGATGGGCAAAATCTGGCAGAGGAATTGGCAGAAAAAGGTGCTTTTAATGAATTACAGATTCGGCAACTGCTGAATGATTTATTGTCGGTGTTGCAATTTTGTCATGCTAGACAAGTCATTCACCGTGATATTAAACCAGAAAATATTATTCATCGCAGATCCCCCCTTAGTCCCCCCTTAAAAAAGGGGGAAGGAATGACAGCGCGTGAGGGGGATCTAGTTTTGGTAGACTTTGGTGCTTCTAAATTTGTAACCCACACCGCCCTCAACCGCACTGGTACAAGTATCGGTAGTCCAGAATATGTTGCACCTGAGCAAATGCGCGGACAGGCAATTTTTGCTAGTGATATTTATAGCCTGGGTGCTACTTGTGTGCGCTTATTGACTGAGCGATCGCCTTTTGATTTGTACGATATCAACAACGATACTTGGATTTGGCGACAATACGTGAAAAGTCCGGTAAGCGAAGAGTTAAGCAATATTCTGGACAAAATGCTACAAAGCATTCCCGCACAGCGTTACCAAACAACAGATGAAGTTCTTAGAGACTTGAACAAAAAATCTTCACTACCAAATAACCCAAAATTATCAGTTAAACCTATTACTACATTACCGCCTACATCTGGTTCTGCTTTTGTTAAGAACCCAATAGAGAAAGATTTAGAAGAAGTTAAAACTACATTCCTTGGTAGTAAACCCCAAAATAACCAAGCGAAGCCATCAAATCAATCAGCAGCAAGCCAATCTTCTGGTAACAGCAAAATAGATGAAGAATTAGAAGAATTAAGAGCTAAATATCTTGGTAAAAAGAATTTACCGAATTCATGAAATATTACTAATTAAGAAAAACAGCCCACAGGCTAAAGCCTAGGGCTATACGAATTCAGCGGAAGCATCCCAATTTTGCTGATGGTAAAGAGATGAGATGCACCCTACTAAGCCTGTTTACCTTTGGGAAGCCGGAGTGTCTATGCAGGCTTAGTGTGTGTAGCTGTACCCTTGCTTTAGCGTAACGATTACCGAAATTTGGACGAAAATTGACTACGACTTCTCAGTAATGGGAACCCATTCGGTATGGAAAACACCTGGTTTATCGATGCGTTCGTAGGTATGAGCACCGAAATAATCGCGTTGAGCTTGAGTGAGGTTTTGGGGCAAGCGATCGCGGCGATAGCTATCAAAGTAATCTAGAGATGCACTAAATGCTGGTGCGGGAATACCTAATTTGGCAGCAGTTGCCAATACTTCGCGCCAAGCTGCTTGGCGATCGAGAATCGTTTGCTTAAATTCCGGAGCCAACAATAGGTTAGGCAGCGCTGGATCTTCATTAAAAGCATTCTTAATCTTGTTCAAGAATCCAGCGCGAATGATGCAACCACCCTTCCAAATTCGCGCCAATTCACTCAGCTTCAAATTCCAGTTATATGTCTGTGAAGCTTTGGATAGCAGTGCCATTCCTTGAGCGTATGAACAGATTTTTGAGCAATAAAGGGCATCCCTGACCATGTTGACAAAGCCCTTAATTTGCCCATCATACTTACCAGAAGGGCCCGTGAGTACCTTGGATGCAGCCACCCGTTCTTGCTTGTAGGAAGAAATAATTCGGGCATTTACTGCTGCGGTGATTGTCGGTATAGAAACTCCCAACTCCAACGCTGTCTGCACTGTCCAGCGTCCGGTTCCCTTTTGCCCAGCTGAGTCTACAATCAACTCAACCAAAGGTAAATTGGTATCTGGGTCAATGTAGGGGAAAATATTGGCAGTGATCTCAATCAAAAATGAATTGAGTTCGTCGGTAGTGTTCCATTCCGCAAAAACTTCGTGTAGTTGTTTGTGATCTAGTCCAGCGGCATTCTTCAGCAAATCGTAGGCTTCAGCAATCAGTTGCATATCGCCGTACTCAATGCCATTGTGTACCATTTTCACATAGTGACCAGAACCACCAGGGCCGACATAAGTCACACAAGGGCCATCATCGACTTGAGCGGCAATTTTATTGAAAATTGGCGATAGATACTGATAGGAGCTTTCAGTACCTCCTGGCATTAGAGAAGGGCCGTTGAGCGCCCCTTCTTCACCACCACTCACGCCCATACCAATATACCGAAATCCAGCCGGTTCTAATTCTTGCGTGCGTCGATCCGTATCTTCAAACCAAGAGTTGCCACCATCGATAATGATGTCACCTTCATCAAGCAGAGGTTTGAGCTGGCCAATCACTGCATCCACAGGCTTACCAGCTTGCACCATAATTAAAATTCTTCTGGGACGTTCCAGAGAAGCGACAAACTCTTCCAAGGTAAAAGCAGGTTTGACGTTTCTACCCTGAGCGCGCTCCGCCATGAATTTATCGGTTTTTTCGCGTGAGCGATTGTAAACTGCGATTGGGAAGCCATTACGCTCAACGTTGAGAGCGATATTCTCCCCCATCACGGCTAACCCAATCACACCGAAGCTTTGTAGTGTCATAAAGTTTTTGGCTAACTCTTCCAGATCCTTTTATCTTTAGGGTAGTTCGAGATCATCACTTCTCCCCTAAAGAAGACATTAAAAGTTCGGGAATAGAGTATAAATACACAATCTACACAGATAATTAATTTTAATTTGTATTGAAATCAACAATGTTTGGCAAAATCTGCAAAATTAGTTAGTGGTTAGTAGTTAGTAGTTAGTGGTTGTAGAGACGTGCCATGGCACGTCTGTACATTGGTTAGTGGTTAGTAGTTGGTAACTAATGACCAATGACCAATGACCAATGACCAATGACCAATGACCAACAATCCATAGTCCAATGACATAGTAAGGAGAAACCACAAAATGCTGGCACATGTCCTGGCGTTGGCAGTCGGCCTCGGTAGTATAGCGATTTATCTAGCAGCTTTCTTTTTTCCGGAAATCCACCGCAAGAATGATTTTATCTGGAGTGGTGTAGGTCTGTTCTATGCGTTAATGTTATGGGTGTTTGCACCACGCATTACAGGGGGTCTTCTGCTGGGCCATGTGGCAAGTGTGGCGCTTTTGGGTTGGTTTGGTTGGCAAACACTTTCATTGCGTCGTCAACTCACACCAAAGGTACAACAAACCCCAGTACCCAGTGCGGAAACTGTGCAAACGGCTATTCAGGAGCAGGCTACTAAGTTATCGCTTCCACAACGGCTTGCCCAGATACAAAATAGTATTGGTGGTATCTTCTCTGGTGTGAAAGACCGGGTACAACAGACTACAAGCAAAAAGACACCTGCAACCCCTCAACCCTCAGAAAAACCAGCTGTTGAGATTGCCGATCATCGTACTTCTACAACTGAACAACTACCAGAAGCAGTCACCACTACAGAACAACCCACAGAGACACCTGCAACTACAGACACAGAAGCCAAAACCGAGAGCGTACCAGAAGCAATTCCACCCCATCCCCCATCACCTGAATTGGTAGAAGCTGCTAAAGAAGCTGCTGCTGAAGCAGAAGCAGTAGCAGAAGAAATAGAAAAAATTCCTGTGGAAGAAATTGCTCCTGATGCTGAACTTGCTCCGCCAGCGGAAGCACCGCCTGAGCAAACTGAGCAAACTGAGCAAACTGAGCAAAGACCGCACAACGATCGCACTAGTTAAATGAGTACGAAAAGGCAGAAAGCAGGAAGCAGAAGATAATAAGCTCATAAAATTGGCTTTTTGGCTTTCTGTCTCGTAGTAAAGAATGCTTGAATTGAGTTGCATCAAAATATTTGACGCTTTTAGTCAGTTGAGTCACGAGTATTTCCCCGATCGCCAGCCATAATTTTGTCGATCGATTGTTTATGCTGACATGTATCGTAAAGTGGGCAATTACAGGTTTTCGGTTTCGATGATGACTTTGAGCGTGGCAGAAACAGCAGCACAAAACCAATGACAAGCCCGACCACGATTATTGTTTCCATAATCGCAACAATTAGGTGTGAGTGACTTAATTGTTAGTCTAGCGAAAAACAGATACTTGGAAGTATTGCCGTGAAATTCGTAGACTCGATATTACTGAGTAGAGTGCGAAAAATTATTTTTCGTACAGTTAAAATACGCATGATATCAGATTGATGCAGATAAAATAGACTGCTGAGCGATCGCATTGGCGATCGTGGGTTTGTCGAGTACCACTTAGCCGTTCTGGACGCATGGATTCTATAATTATTGGAACATCCTTTGCTGCTAATTCAGGCATGAAGCTGTGACAGAAACTGGAAGCTACAAAGATACTGTAAACTTACCCAAGACGAAATTTGATATGCGGGCCAACGCCAGCAAGCGTGAACCCGAAATCCAAAAATTCTGGGAAGAGAATCAAATTTACGATCGCCTCTCAGAAAACAATCCAGGTGAATTATTTATACTGCACGACGGGCCACCCTACGCCAACGGCTCTCTGCATATTGGTCATGCTTTAAATAAAATTCTCAAAGACATTATTAATCGCTACCAATTGCTGCGCGGGCGTAAAGTTCGCTACGTACCTGGCTGGGACTGTCACGGATTGCCGATTGAACTCAAAGTTTTGCAGAACATGAAATCTGCTGAACGGCAAAACTTGACGCCTTTGCAACTGCGACAGAAAGCGAAAGAATTTGCCCTCAAAACCGTAAATGAACAGCGCGAATGTTTCAAGCGCTACGGTGTTTGGGGAGATTGGGAACACCCATATTTGACCCTAACGCCGGAATACGAAGCTGCACAAATCGGTGTGTTCGGGCAGATGGTGTTAAAAGGTTACATCTATCGCGGCTTGAAACCAGTTCACTGGAGTCCCAGTTCTAAAACCGCCCTGGCGGAAGCTGAGTTGGAATATCCAGAAGGGCACACTTCCCGCAGTATCTATACTGCTTTTGAGGTGATGAGTTTAGCGGAGACGGTAAAACCTGCACTGGGTGAATTTTTGCCGGAGTTGGGTGTCGCAGTCTGGACGACTACACCTTGGACAATTCCCGGAAATTTGGCGGTAGCACTAAACCCAGAACTGAACTACGCGGTTGTTGAGGTTGAATCCCATCCCCCGCAACCAGAAAGAGGGAGTGAGGGGGTGAAGTTCCGCTACCTCATCGTTGCTGCTGATTTGGTGGAACGCCTCTCAGCCACTTTCGGAACTCAATTAACCGTAAAAACCACATTCAAAGGGAAAGATTTAGAACATTCTACCTACCGCCATCCCTTGTACGATCGCGAAAGTCCGATTGTGATTGGCGGTGATTACGTTACCACTGAGTCTGGTACTGGGTTAGTACACACTGCCCCCGGTCACGGTCAAGAAGACTACATGGTTGGTCAGCGTTATGGTCTGCCTATCCTCGCCCCAGTGGATGACAATGGTAACTTTACTGAGGAGGCAGGACAATTTGCTGGGTTGAATGTGCTTGGTGATGGTAATCAGGGGGTAATTGATGCACTAACGGCGGCGGGTTCCTTGTTGAAAGAAGAACCCTACGTTCACAAGTACCCCTACGATTGGCGGACAAAGAAACCAACAATTTTCCGCGCGACAGAACAGTGGTTTGCTTCTGTGGAAGGATTCCGAGAACAAGCGCTAAAAGCGATCGCCACTGTCAAATGGATTCCGGCTCAAGGTGAAAATAGAATTACGCCGATGGTTGCCGATCGTTCAGATTGGTGTATCTCCCGCCAGCGCAGCTGGGGTGTGCCAATTCCTGTATTCTACGACGAAGCCAGCGGGGAACCACTGCTGAATGAGGAAACGATCGCCCACGTGCAAGCGATCATTGCCCAAAAAGGTTCTGATGCTTGGTGGGAACTTCCCGTAGCGGAGTTGTTACCAGAGAAATACCGCCACAACGGCCGCACCTACCGCAAAGGTACGGATACGATGGATGTGTGGTTTGATTCTGGCTCATCCTGGGCAGCTGTGGTCAAGCAGCGTCCAGAATTGCGCTACCCTGCGGATATGTACTTAGAAGGTTCAGATCAACATCGGGGCTGGTTCCAGTCGAGTTTGCTTACCAGTGTGGCGGTTAACGACATTGCGCCCTACAAAACCGTGTTGACACACGGCTTTGTCCTAGATGAACAAGGGCGGAAAATGAGTAAGTCGTTGGGGAATGTGGTCGATCCAGCAATTGTGATCGAGGGAGGGAAAGACCAGAAAAAAGAACCAGCTTACGGCGCTGATGTGTTGCGGTTGTGGGTGTCGTCGGTAGATTATTCCTCCGATGTGCGTTTGGGTGGCAATATCATCAAACAACTTGTCGATATCCGCAATAAGTTTCGCAACACCGCCAAAAACCTCTTGGGTAACTTGCACGATTTTGACCCAGAAAAAGACGCGATACCCTACGATCAATTGCCGCAGCTAGATCAATACATGCTGCACCGGATGACGGAAGTATTCCAGGAAGTTACAGCAGCTTTCGACAGCTTCCAATTCTTCCGCTTTTTCCAAACAGTCCAGAATTTCTGCGTGGTGGACTTATCCAACTTTTATATGGATGTCGCCAAAGACAGGCTATATATCAGTGACGCTAATGCTTTACGCCGTCGCAGTTGTCAAACAGTGTATTGGCATGCGTTGGAAAATTTGGCGAAGGCGATCGCGCCTGTGTTATGTCACTTAGCAGAAGATATCTGGCAATATCTCCCCTACAAAACTCCTTATAAATCAGTGTTTGAAGCTGGTTGGGTGCAGTTCGACCAAAAGTGGCATAATCCAGAACTAGCAGCATTCTGGCAACAACTGCGAGAAATCCGCATTGATGTCAATAAGGTGTTAGAACAGGCTAGAGTAGAAAAAATGATTGGTTCTTCTCTAGAAGCGAAAATCTTACTTTATGTAGCTGATGAGCAGTTACGTGTGGCGATAAAATCACTGGATACGGGCAGCAGCAACGGTGTAGACGAACTCCGCTACTTGTTCATCACCTCCCAGGTAGAAATTGTGGATGCACCACAAAAACTGCAAGGCTCAAAATATAACTTGCAGGCAGATGCATGGGGAATTGGTGTACTGGAAGCAGAGGGGCAAAAATGCGATCGCTGCTGGAATTACTCCACCCATGTGGGAGAGAATGCCGAACATCCCCTGATTTGCGAACGGTGCGTTGCTGCATTAGCAGGAGAGTTTTAATATTGATCGAAAAGGCTCAAGCATTTCTACTTGAGCCTATACTAGATTCAATTAAGTGCTCTTACTGATGGATCTAGAAACAGCACCTGCTCTCTTACATTGACGCAGGCATAAAGCGACAGAAATATTCTGACCGCTTGTGCCAGCAGCAAAAAGGAGCTAAAAGAGAAAAGCCTATATTCTTTTTAGTAGCGATCGCGGAAGTTGTTATTTCTGCGATTACCACCACCAAACGAACCTCTGTTTTCTCTGGGCTTAGCCTTATTTACTTTGAGATCGCGACCCATCCATTCAGCGCCATCAAGAGCTTCAATGGCAGCTGATTCTTCAGCGTCTGTACTCATTTCGACAAAACCAAAGCCGCGCAGACGACCTGTTTCACGGTCAGTGGGCAGCTGAACCCGCTTTACAGAACCATATTCTGCAAAAACAGCATTCAGAGCCTCTTCCGTAACATCATAAGAGAGATTGCCTACATAAACTGACATAAATTGTCTCCAAAATCACAAGAGTGTATAGATTTAGATTTCGGAGACAAGTCTGTAAATACCAAAAGGGAAAAGCCTGTCAATACCAAAAACAAACACATCACCGAATCAATTCTCACCTTCCATGATGACATATTAGTTAACTATCAAGTAGGGAATTTTAAAAATTGTTATAAAATGTTATAAAAAGTTATGTTAGCAATTGACAGCTAAGGACGGGGGATATCTCTAATCTTCGTCTATGGTGTGAGTCTTGGAAATTGATTTTTCTTGGTGTCTTTGTGTCTTGGTGAGTCCAGCCCCCGTCTTGGCTTCTGCCGAGATGGGGGACTGGCGAACCCGGAGGGTGGTGAAAAAAGAATGATTGAAACACTAAGACACTAAGACACTAAGACACAAAGAGGAAAATAGCCTTCTCTACTAAGATTTACGATCGTTTTTTATCCACCTTGACAGGGCTAACCCCTACACATAGTTTTACTCTGATCGCCTGCTCTAAAATAATCAAGATGCAAGGTTTCTAGCTGCACGCTATCTGTGTGATACTTGCGTAAGCCTCATATTTAATCAAACAGTATTAGAAAGTCAATGCGTAAGTTTTACCGATATACGCGGTTTTCAGGTTTTGTTTTTTATTTGTGCGTTTCTGCATTACTATTTTGTAACCAAAAACAGGTATCTGCTAGCGTTGTCTTACCCTTACGCGCGAAAAAGGGAATGGTGGTGTCTGCACATCCTCTCGCTAGCGATGCAGGATTACAAATGTTACGCAAGGGTGGTAATGCTGTTGATGCAGCGGTAGCGACGACTTTTGCCATTTCAGTGGTAGAACCGTTTTCTGCGGGAATTGGTGGGGGAGGCTTTCTGCTGCTGCGTGATTCAAAGACAGGGGAAATTAAAGCCTTAGATTTTCGTGAACGCGCACCTCTAAAAGCAAGAAAAAATATGTATTTGGATGCTAAAGGCAAGGTGCGTCCGAATGCAAGTGTGAATGGTTATTTGGCTGTGGCGACACCAGGAACAGTGGCGGGACTGTACGAAGTTCATCGTCGTTATGGTAAACTGCCGTGGCCAGAGGTGGTAAAACCGGCGATCGCCCTGGCAAAAGATGGCTTTATCCTTAGTTCTCAGGTAACTTGGCGTTCCATACCAGAGTATGAAAACCGCAGGGATGTAATTCTTAGCAACCCAGCAGCGCGAGCAATTTTCACTCGTCAGGGAGATTTATATCAACCAGGAGAAAAACTGGTGCAGCGCGATCTAGCGCGGACTTTAACAGAAATTTCTCGTAATCCGCGCAGTTTCTACACTGGAAATATTGCCCGTGCCATTGCTGCCGATATGTCCAAAAACGGTGGTTTAATTACTTTGGCAGACTTGAAGTTATATAAACCCATCTGGCGCAATCCTGTGTGTGGCAATTTTCGTCAAGCGAAAGTTTGCTCAATGCCACCTCCTTCATCGGGAGGCGTTCACCTATTAGAAATGTTAAATATTATCGGTACAACCAATTTAAAATCTTTGGGTTGGCGTCATCCAGATGCGATCCACCTGATGGTGGAAGCGATGAAAATTGCTTATGCCGATCGCTCAAAATTTTTAGGCGATCCTGATTTTATCAAAGTACCAGTACAACAACTGATCGCTCCCGCTTACGCCCGACTGCGCCGTGCAGAAATTAATATGAATCGGGCTAGGGCTGCTAGTGAAGTGAAGCCAGCAGATATAAAGATGCTACAGCAGAACCTCACCCCCCAGCCCCCTCTCCGCAAGCAGAGAGGGGGAGTAGTTTTTCCTCTACGCAAGTCTCTACACAAGCACACAGAGGGAGTAGTTTTTCCTCTACGCAAGCAAACAGAGGGAGCACTTCTTCCCCTCCCCGCCAGCGGGGAGGGGTTAGGGGTGGGGTTCTACACGCCTCGCCACGAATCTACAGAAACCAGTCATCTGAATGTAGTGGATGCACAACGCAACGCTGTAAGTCTTACCTTCACTATTAACACGGGATTTGGAGCTGGCGTTGTTGCGGATGGAACTGGAATTGTACTCAACAACGAAATGGATGATTTTGTTGCTGCGCCGGGAGTGCCGAATGCTTTTGGTTTGGTGGGTAATGAAGCTAATGCGATCGCACCACGCAAAACACCCCTATCTAGTATGACTCCGACAATTGTCACGGAACACAATCGCCTCCGTCTGGTAGTGGGTGCGCCTGGTGGTGGAACTATCATCACCCAAGTGCTGCAAATCATCCTGAATGTTCTGGAATACAAGATGGATGTTGGTGCAGCCGTTTCTGTCCCCCGCTTCCATCATCAATGGCTTCCCGATGAATTGCGACTAGAACCTTTTGCTTTCGATGCTCTGACTTTGGTAGAGTTACAGCGCCGGGGGCACAAGTTTAAACAAGAAACCGAACCTTGGGGTAATATTAATGCGATCGCACTTACACCAGAGGGAACCTTAGAAGGAGCAGCCGATCCACGTGGCGAAGGTTCTCCCAGAGGCTTTTAAAATTATGAACTATAAGTTATCAATGGCAAAGTTTTTCGGGATACATAATTTCTGACTCCATATCAAGTTTGTCTCATTACTCATCATTCAAAAACGATCGCGTTCCCAGATTAATCGCAATGATAAGTATGTAACTAAACCTGATATTACAACTCTACTGGAGCGACTGATGCAGAAAACTCATTTGCTAGTGCAGTAGGTACTAAAGTCCAACCAGCTTTCAAAAGTTTTTGGTAAGTTGCCCAGCCTTTAGAACCGCCTGGTATGTTGTAATCTGGCACTGCAAATTGGCGAAAAGTCGTATAAGGACGCCACGGTTCATTGGGTGCAGTTTGCAAATGCAAAACCTTTTCCCCATTGTCACCAGATGCAGATAACCAGCACATTCTTCGATGCATGGCAAACTCCTTTATGTTTTGCTTTAGATGCATAATAGCAGAATTTTGTCAAGCTCAACTTCACCCCAGTGGGATAGCTTTTGCTTTATTTTAGATAGATGCGTAACATCAAATACTTCTTTCCTAGGTTTGAGTAATAATCAAAACTTCTTCATAGAAAACAAGTAGCAATAACGAAACAACTATGTTCAAATCATGTTAAGTGCTGTAAAAAAACTTGGGTGTATCAACAACTACGATTTATTGATAATAGCTTTATATAAAGCTATGTGATTTTATTATCTGTTAGTTTTGAAAATGCTATGGACGCCTAAAACAGGCGGGCAGCGAGGTTAATTGGAAAGAGAAATAGCCCTTGTCGCTGCTTAAAGATATAGCTGCACTTTCAAGATGATGCAAATTCTGCCTGGAAATAACTTATGCAACTCCTAGCTTCAGTCTTCTGAATGCTGATTCAGCAAGAACTCTGTCTGCTTCAGACGCATGGCGCATAGAACTTGTCACCGACGATATCGCGAATTTCGGTTACTAACTGAGAGTAAGTGGAATCCGATAAAACTGGTTCTGCTTCTCGTATATCAATCGGTTGAGCTAAATCAATCCATGACTTACAACCTCCATATTCAGAAAGATAGGGAATTTCCTGAACTTGGGATAGTTTGTAAGCCCGCAACAACAGAATATACAATGGTTGGCGCACTTTCCATTTCAGGCGATCGCTAATAAAATGCTCGTTCCAAATATGAAACGGAAGCAAGGCGCTAACTATTGCTTCGTCATTGACAGGAAAAATATCGGTGATTTTTGCCCAACTGCCAATGCGAACTTTTTCTGGACGCCAGCCTGGTGTCACAGGATAAACAAGATTGGCATACTCAGGTTTTAGTAGAAAAGGCTGTTGATGTTCGTAAGTCGGGTAGAGCAAAATCCGATCGTGGGCAACTTTGTATGCCTTAGTCTAAACTCCAGTAATAACCTTTTAAGCTTCACGCATATAATTTCCATCTTTTTCACTTTAGAGAAAACGTGTCTACCTTCTCCCACTCTCCCACTCTCCCACTCTACCCAAATGGGTAAATTAAAAGCCTCACAGCTTACCATCATTTGCCCAGCGCCAATAATAGCGATTCCATTCGTACACGCCTTGAATTTCATATTCAGCGCCGTTATTGAAGCGGATGATGCAGTTAGTAAAGGAATCATGGCTATTTTTAACTTCATCTACCTGAATGACGACGCAGGGAAACCATTCACGAGTACACGGGCCATCGTCTTGTACCCATTCCCACAGCGCATTGCAGATTTCAATGCGATCGCCCACCTTTAGTTTTAATGTGTCCTCAAAAGAAAACCGATTAAAATGATATGGCTGAATGCGATTGAGCCATTGCAAACCGTAGCGATCGCGAATAAATTGTACCTCTTTGGAGTCATTTTCTTGTAGCCAGTCATTCAGTAACTTAACTTTCCATGAAAAATTTTTTTCCTCTTGGGCTTTGACAAAACGTAAAAATGCTTGTAACTCTTGCGATGTCAATTCATCTAGGGGATTGTTACAATCAGACACTATAGCATTGGGGTTTTTCTGAATTTGCTCAACTACTTGCAGTAATATCTGTTTCTGCATATCAGTGAGAGGGCAGCTAGCTGTTTCACAGCGATTAAACGCTGCTTGCAAGGCTACTTCAATCTCATCTGGTGTCATAAGTTAATAGCAATTGCAGGGCTATTTTTCTAATTATTACAAAATTTGTATAAACTGAAAATTGAATGTTTATACAATCGCAAAGAGGTTTAGCAGTACACTAGGGGCAAGTTTTATTGCTCATCCGTAGCTCCCAACGAGAATGTATCAGCTAAACTGCCCTTGCGATCATCTAGTTAATTCGATGGACATGATATAAATTGGTGTGAATCTAAATACAGTAAATATTATGTATTTTCCAAAACATAGAAATTACGAAAAATCCCTATTCCTCAAAAAGTATATGTCAGCTTCATAAGTCAAATCCTGACAGCCAAAATAGTATAAGCTGGGTTTTACGTTAGCTCTTGTTCTATTTATTGATGGTGTCTTTTATGCTGTTGCGATCGGTCACGGTTATTTTCTTTTCCTGCGTTTTTGGGGTATTATCGTGGGTGCTCACTCCCCCCGCTGTAGCGCTGACACAAATTAAACTATCTGACATAACTTACAAACAGTGTCCACCAGAAATCGCAAAAGGAGCTGTTACTAGTGGCACTACGATGGCAGCTAATTGCTTTCTTGTCACCGGCAAAGCTGAAAATTCCACTAATAAAATAGTCTACGACGCAGATATTTTTGGACGCATCTATGATGCTAATAATGACCCAGTTATGCAAAACCGCACCCGTCTTGGTTCAATTGCGGAAGTACCACCAGGCATTAGTGATTTTGAGTTGAGAATTTCTGTACCAGCAAATCAGCCTACTCCTTTAAAGCTGAAGCAGTTTAAAGCAGCTGGGTTTGGTGCTCAAGTTCGGAAGTAATATGAATTATGAAGTATGAATTATGAATTATGAAATTTTCAGCATTCATAATTCATAATTCATAATTCCCACCCAATTCCCAATCCCCCCTTCAGGTGAGTCTAAATATTCCATCACCAAAAAATTTTAGTAAGCATACCATCCAGCAGGAACTTGTGGTGCAGAAAAACTATTAGCAGTGGTGCCATCCATCAGCCAAACAACATCATCACCGGTTGTGTTGTTGCGCCAGAAGACATCTGTTTTACCATCACCGTTAAAATCGCCGATGCTAGGCTGCCAAGCTAAGTCAGTTGCAGGTAGAAAAGCCGCAGTACCAATTGATGTGCCATCCATCAACCAAGCGGTATTCTCACCAGTATTCTCGTTGTGCCAGAAGACATCTGTCCTACCATCGCCGTTGAAGTCGCCAATAGAAGATTTCCAAGCAGAGTCCATATTTGATAGAGAACCTCCACTGATGAAAATGCCATTCATTAGCCATACGCTATTTTCACCAGTTTCAGCATTGCGCCAGAGGATATCAGTCCTGCCATCGCCA
Source organism: Fischerella sp. (assembly GCF_013388695.1). Lineage (NCBI taxonomy): Bacteria > Bacillati > Cyanobacteriota > Cyanophyceae > Nostocales > Hapalosiphonaceae > Fischerella > Fischerella sp. The sequence goes on along the minus strand of NZ_JACAEU010000055.1, from coordinate 41,930 downwards.
TTAAAATCACCACTGCTAAAATCCCAAGTACCTTCTAATTTTGCCAAACCGTATTCCGACGCATTTGTACCATCCATAAACCATACTTTATTTTCACCTGTGATATTGTTGCGCCAAAAAACATCGTTCTTGCCATCGCCATTAAAATCGACAATGCTGTAATTCCAAGTTGCGTCAGCTGAGGGTAAAAATGCCGCAGTCGTAACTGTTGTATCATTGATAAACCAAGTAGCATTCTCACCAGTTTGAGCATTGCGCCAAAAAATATCACTCTTACCATCGCCATTGAAATCTGCAATGCTAAAAGTCCAGGATGGATTTATTGTCTGTAATGAAGCCTGAGTGGCAATATTTGTGCCATCCATCAGCCAAATGACTGTTTCACCACTGTTTTTATTCCGCCAGAAGATATCGGTTTTGCTATCACGGTTGAAATCAGCATAAGCAAAGTCCCAGGATGCATCAACAGCAGGCAGAGAAACTGCATTGGGGTTAGTGCCATCCATCAACCAAACAGTGGTTTCACCAGTTTCCGGGTTACGCCAAAATTTATCAGTTTTACCGTCGCCATTGAAATCAGCAACAATTGCTGCATTGCTGAATCTGGTATTAGGATTGGGGTTTTTTGCAGCTGCTAAAGGCTGCTTTTCATCTATAGATTCTGAGGAACGCCCAAGGCTGAAATTAGTATTGGGGACAACCTTGTCATCAAAAGTATTTGTAGCAATTTGAGCATATTTTGATGCACTAGTATCTACAGACAAACTCAAGGAATTGTTAGAGGCAGACATAGTGTTTGTTCATGACCAGTGTTCACATAGCAATTCTCGATTGCGTCCATTAGACAATAGGGGCGCAAGGTATTGCGTCCCTACTAATATCTCTGGTCAACTCAATTTAGAACTGCTATAAATCTTTTACATTTTTTGTATTATTTTTTTTGTCAAATATTAACAAATAGTGTTTTTTTAACTGTTGTTGATGATTAACAATTGCTCTTTTTTAAGATGTAAGGGCACGTAAAAAAGTTGTAATGAATTTTTAAACACTCACTACAAATACAGATTTATGTGCATAGCATTACCAAGTTGCATTCAATTACAAATTAAAAATGACATCTTTGAAAGCAACTTGATATCTAACTGTTTATTTACGGAATAAGCGGGTGGTAGATGCACTTGTATATGCACAAAATCGCGCGATCGCTCTAGTCAAACTCGATTTGGCTTTAAGTTGTGAGATGCTTCACTACGCTGGCGCTTCGTACCCTTCGGGAAGGCTTACGCCTACAGCATGACATTTTACACTTCTCAGACATCCTCTAAACAACTACCCGCTATCAATGAAAATCCTTGGGCAGATTTGATTTTTGTTTCAGCGCTTACTGTTAATGAGTGCGACATTGGCAAGCAAATTGACAACAAATAAGGTTTATCTACACATGAAGGTACAGTTGTCGCCGATTAGCTTTATTGTCATCTTCTAGAAAGTGTACCATTCTTTACCAAGTGTTGGTAGAGTTGAAGGCTGAGGATCGGTACTATCAATCGTCACAATGGCGTTTTCACCTGTTTCGTAATTGCGCGAGAAGATGTCGGTTCTACCATCGCCATCTACATCAGCTATACTGGATTTCCAGGAAGCGCTAGGTGCATTCTTTTCAGTTTCACTGACAACATTTGCGCCATCCATTAGCCATACCTTGTTCTGACCAGTTTCCTGGTTAGACCACAAGATATCGGTCTTGCCATTGCCGTCAAAGTCACCAATCAGTGGTTTCCAACCTGCACCCTCAAGTGTAGGTAGAACAGCTTCAGTACCGACATTTCCACCATTGATTAGCCAAACTTTGTTCTCACCCGTTGTTTTATTGCGCCAGAGTACGTCAGTTTGGTAATTGAGGTCAAAATCGCCAAATGTAGCTTCCCATTCAGAACCAAGTGTCGGCAAAGCAGACGCGGTAGCGTTTGTGCCATCCATTGTCCATAAGGTATTTTCACCTGTTGCTTGATTGCGCCACAAGATGTCTGTCTTGGCGTCGCCGTTGAAATCAACGATGTTGGCTGTCCAGTTGGTATCGGTAGTTTCTAGAGAAACTGGAGTGGTAACTGTTGTGCCATCCATCAGCCAAACAGAGTTCTCTCCTGTGTTCGTGTTCCGCCAAAGGACGTCAGTTTTTTTATCTCCATTGAAATCTGCAATACTAGCTGTCCACTCCGGGCCTAATTGCGCCAATGAAGCCTCAGAGGCGATTGTTGTGCCATCCATCAGCCAAACGACGTTTTCACCTGTTGATTTATTGCGCCAGAGTACGTCAGTTTTGTTATCACCGTTGAAATCGGCAATCCTAAAATCCCAGTCTGCACCCATTGTTCGGTTGCTACCATCAGCATTCTTCACAAAATCACTAGAGCGAACTTCTCTACCGTTCATGAACCAAATGGCGACTTCACCAGTTTGAGAGTTACGCCAGAATTTATCATCTTTACCATCACCATCGAAATCTGGCGAAATAGCTGCACTGTTGAAGATGGGATTTGGATTTTCCAAACCAGGAACAGGAATTGCAACCGCAGAATCTGCTCCTGAAGAACGCCCATAGTAAGACGGAGTACTTAAATCAGTCTTGCTGGCACTGTTCTCTGTTGTTGAGATTGGAGCTGATTGGATTGCACTACTACGAGTAGAAATAGAATCCAACATGGCGTGTGTTTATGACAAGTGGTCATAAACCTTTTAACTGTTTTTTTATTGTGGATTCAAGTGTTAATTAATAACATATTTATCTTCTTAAGATTTTTTTAATATTTGTTATGCTTCCCTTACAAAAAATAGGTTTATCTAGCTATTTTTTAGGAAAAATCAAGTGCGATCTAATAACATTTTGCAGTCTTAATTATTTTTGCTTCAATCAATTTGTTAGATAAACAAACACTCATATTTTTTCAACAGCTTTTATATGGATTGCCAAAGTTGAATAAGAAACTTGTACTAAAATAATCTGAGTGATTTTACGCCTTAAATGACTTTTAAGGCACCTAATACAGAAAGTATAAAATAGGTAATAAAAAACAGTAAAAAATTATGCACAAAGAATATCAACAGCGTCGGAAAGCATTGATGTCAAAGATTGGTAATGGTACTGCGATCTTTCGTAGTGCCCCAATGGCAGTAATGCACAACGATGTGGAATACACTTTTCGCCAAGATAGTGATTTCTTTTATTTAACTGGCTTTAACGAACCGCAAGCAGTAGCGGTTCTATCGCCTCATCACCCAGAACATCAGTTTGTGCTGTTTGTGCAACCCAAGGATCGGGAACAGGAAGTTTGGAGTGGTTATCGCTGTGGAGTAGAAGCAGCGAAAGAAGTGTATGGGGCGGATGAAGCTTACCCGATTACGGAACTAGATGAAAAATTGCCTCAGTATTTGGAAAAGGCAGACCGGATCTATTATCGCTTGGGGCGCGATCGCACTTTCAACGAAAAAATCCTCGACCATTGGCAACGCTTGATGCGGACTTATCCGAAACGGGGTACAGGGCCGATTGCCATTGAAGATACTGGCCCCATCCTTCACAGTATGCGACTTATCAAAAGTGATGCAGAACTAGAGTTGATGCACAAAGCTGCTGACATCGCGGTGGAAGCACACAACCACGCGATGAAATTTACTGCACCGGGACGTTACGAGTACGAAGTGCAGGCGGAAATTGAACACATTTTCCGCAAGCGTGGTGCAATGGGGCCTGCCTATCCTTCAATTATTGCCTCTGGTGCAAACGCCTGCGTGCTGCACTACATAGAGAATAATCGCCAGATGCAAGATAACGAGTTACTGCTGATTGATGCTGGCTGTGCCTATGATTATTACAACTCGGATATTACGCGCACATTTCCGGTAGGGGGTAAGTTTACCTCCGAACAAAAAGCGCTGTACGAGATTGTTTTAGAAGCACAAAAACAAGCGATCGCCCAAGTGCAACCAGGCAATCCTTATAATTTAGTTCACGATACCGCCGTACGCGTCCTTACAGAAGGCTTGGTAGAACTTGGTATTCTCAAAGGCGAAATAGACAAATTAATAGAAGAAGAGAAATACAAGCCAGTTTACATGCACCGTACTGGCCATTGGCTAGGCTTGGATGTGCATGACGTGGGAGTTTACCAACACGGCGACAACCCGCAAGTTTTACAACCGGGTCAAGTGCTAACAGTAGAACCGGGACTTTACATAGTGCCGGGTACTAAACTAGCAGAAGACCAACCAGAAATTGCTCAACGTTGGATTGGTATTGGTATCCGCATTGAAGATGATGTTTTAGTAACACCCACAGGACATGAAGTGTTAACTGCTGGCGTTCCCAAGGAAGTAGAAGACGTGGAAAGATAAACATCTGGGTGGGTAATGCTGCCCACCCAGGTGTTCTAGTCATATGGTAGTGTAAAGTTACATAGACAAATATTGCGATAAATAACTTTTACCCTCATGACTGGAGTGCAAACCCTTGGGAATAGAACTACGCAGTTTCGTATTTCTCGACAGCTTGCAACCTCAACACGCAGCATATATAGGAACGGTAGCTCAAGGTTTCTTGCCATTACCAGGGGATACATCGCTGTGGATTGAAATCTCTCCTGGGATCGAAATTAATCGGATTACGGACGTAGCGCTTAAAGCTGCTTCTGTACGTCCTGGAGTACAGGTAGTAGAACGATTGTACGGTCTATTGGAAGTGCATTCAGGCTCCCAAGGTGAAACGCGAGCCGCTGGTCAAGCTATTTTGGCAATGATAGGAGTCAAAAAAGAGGAATGTCTCAAACCGCGTGTCGTTTCTAGCCAGATTATCCGCAACATTGATGCTTACCAAGCACAACTAATCAATCGTACGCGTCGGGGACAGCTACTATTAGCAGGACAAACACTGTATGTATTAGAAGTTGAGCCTGCTGCTTATGCTGCACTGGCTGCGAATGAAGCTGAAAAAGCGGCGGCGATTAACATTCTTGAAGTCCAAGCTGTAGGAAGCTTTGGACGGCTTTACTTAGGTGGACAAGAACGGGATATTCTGGCAGGAGCAGCGGGAGCACGGACAGCGATTGAAAGTGTAGCTGGTCGGATCAATCCTCAGAGTAAGCGTCAGGAATAAAGGAAAGCAAATGGCAAATCAAGAGCATCTGGCTTTACTAAGAGCAGGTGCGCTCACATGGATTGAGTGGAGAAGTAAAAATCCCCAGATAGAACCAGACCTCAGCACCGCCAACCTCTGTGGGGATAACCTCAAAGGCGCGAACCTCAGCGGTGCTGACCTCAGAGGTGCTAACCTCCACAGAGCAATCCTCATTGAAGCTAACCTGAGCGTAGTTAACTTCAGTCTTGCTAACTTGAGCGGTGCTAAACTGACACGGGCAGATCTGAGTCATGCTAATTTGATCGGTGCTGACTTGAGTGAGGCGAATCTCAAAGACGCGGCGATCGCTGATGCTAACCTCATTGGGGCTGACTTGAGAAGTGCTAACTTGAGAGGTGCTGATTTAGGTGCAGCAAAGCTTCACCGCACTAACCTCTGTTTTGCCAATCTCATCGAAGCTAACTTGATTGCAGCTGATCTCAGCAAAGCCAATCTGTACGACGCGGAAATGATCGGAGCTTACCTTTACAAAACTGATCTGTACAAAGCTAATCTTAGTAATGCTCATCTCAGTTGTGCATACTTGTTGCGGGCTAACCTTGTGGAGGCTGAGTTGAGCAAAGCTGACTTAAGATGGACTAACCTTACAGGAGCGAACTTGGCAGGGGCTAATCTTAGAGGGGCTAACCTCAGCGGCGCGAATCTGAGAGGAGCTAACCTTAGCGGTGCGAATCTCCAGGAGACAATTATGCCTAAATCTTGATACCGAAGACTACTTTCCTCTTTGTGTCTTAGTGACTTGGTGTTTCAAAAATTATTTTTTCACCACAAAGGCACAAAGACACTAAGTACAGCTTTGCGTACAAGCATAGCGATTTGAAACGCACCAGGTAGCAAAGGTAACGCAGAGGGGCGCGGAGTTTTAGTGCAAAAGTTTCCCGCGCGAACTATGTCTGGTATCAAACAACAAACAACTACCAACAAATTACTGGGTCTTATCTCCACCTCACGCAATGCTTTGCTAACACCGCATCAGCATGGAAACAAGACCCAGTATCAAATTTAGTTGTTTAGATTTAGGCAATCTGAGTCGTAATTTTAGCGTCTGCTACCACCACGATTAGGCACTAAGCTCATGTAATCCAGATCGGCCGCACGAATGTTTTGAGCGTAGTTGCCTTTGGCATCAATTGCAGCTGCCATGTCAGCGTATTTACGCGGATCGCCTTCTGCCAGCCGCCGTTCTTGGGATTTGCGGCTGTAGAATTTTTCCACAGTAAAGCGCCAGTCAGTTGTAACAGTGCCAGCACTTTCTTGGAAGTCTTCGCCATAGCGAGGAGTTACCAAATTGTAGGGACGATCTACTAAGCGCTTGCGCTGGTAAGGTACGGTGTTGTCGCCAAATGCCTCGGTGTATTCATCGCTGTCGATGAGGGCATCAACAAAGCCGCCAAAACCTTTGGTACCAATGACAATTGACCAAGCGATTTCTTCTTCTTTGTTGTAAGCAGAACGACCTAAAAAGCGCTTCAGACAGATGTCTACGAGACGGTAATTGTTGTTAACCGAGACAACCAACCGGTAGAAGGCTTCAGATTTTGCTAAACCACGGATGAAGTCCCGTACAGTCAGTGAGCCATTTTTCAGCTGAGATTCGATGTGCTGCTGGCGATTGAACTTGAGAATCTCATGTTCGCTGAAAACTTGACGATAAGCCGCCCAAATGACGTTTTGCATGTCAGTGAAAGAGCTGACATCTTCTAGGCGGTAAATATACGGTGTATCTTCATTCCGGTCAGCTACTCCAAAGCTTTTTACCCGATGATTTTGACTGCTAGGTTTGTATTCAAGTAATGGCAGTGCCATTTGCGATTTTCCCCTTTAATTATCAACAAATTAAAAAGAGCTAGCTCTTGAAAACTGAAGGAGGCTTGATGATTACAATCCTCTTTCATTCTTTACTTAATTTTCCCGCATTTGGTTAGAAGGCAGAAGTATTTACGAACCAATTTAGTACAAGCAAGAAAGTGACGATTCCAGAGAGTCCAACTACTACAGCTGCGATCGCTCTAGAAATTACCAAGCAAATAAATCTTGAAACCTTCTAAACTGCGTGAACTAATGTTTGGATTTAGCAGACCCACTCTTAATTTTTGGTTGTTAGTTGTTAGTTGTTAGTTGTTGGTTATTAACCACTATCTACAGCTTAACGCACAGGAAAACTCGCGCTCGGACTGATAGAAACAGGAATACCCTGCGGTTTTGCCTCCCGTGTTGTATCGGGAATTTGGATGTTAGCAGTACTAACAGGGGTGTAGGAAACTGTCTTAATTTCAATGGACTTCGCCATATCCAAGAAGTTATTAATATCACCCCACTTGTAGCGCTCAGTTTCTTGTTTATCGCGCCAGTAATTACCGTAACGAGGTGTTACCAAATTAAAGGGTCTATCTTTAAAGCGACGGCGTTGGTAGGGAACAGTATTATCACCAAAGTTGGTTTGATACTCTTCAGAGTCTATCAAAGCATCAACAAAGCCACTAAAACCTTTGGTAGCAATTGTAATTGACCAAGCAATTTCTTCGTCTTTGTTGTAAGGTGCACGACCTAAAAACCGTTTGAGGCAAAGTTCCACGACGCGGTAGTTAGAGTTTGTCTCTACAACTAGGCGACGGAATGCTTCTGATTTTGCTAAACCACGAATAAAATCGCGTGTGGTAATTGCCCGGTTCTTTAACTGGGATTCTAAATTTTTTTGGCGATAAAATTGCAGGTTTTCGTGTTCGCTGAATACTTGCCGATACCCAGCCCAAATTAATTCTTTGATTTCGCTCTCAGTTGGGGAAGCTTCTAAGCGATAGATTCTGGGAGTATCTTCGTTAGGTACTTCGTAACCAGGAACACGCTGGTTCTGGGAACTCGGTTTATATTGCAATAGAGGTATTGACATTGTTAATATCTGTCCTTTGTTATTTGTCATTTGTCATTTGTTTTTTACTAATAACTAATGACTAATGACTATTGACTAATGACTATTTAGGTTGTTTTGTTACCAGGAATGTAACGATAAGGCAATGCAACTTGTACAGGTTTCACGGTTGGGGGCGGGGTTGCAGATTCGCGGGTTGTGTCAGGAATCTGTATACTAGAAGCAATATTTCTAGCGCGATCGCTCGAACGTTGATATTCTGCCCCGCCTGGTGTTACACTCGCAGCCATTGACAGAAAGTTGGCTGGAATTGCTTGACGAACTCCTCGCTGTACTGCTTGTCCTGTGCGTACAACTTGATAGAAGGAACGGCCTCCCAAGTATGTTTCCATCAAACGACCGCGCCAGTAATCGGTGTAGCGAGGGTTAACCAAGTTAAAGGGTCGATCTTTAAAGCGGCGACGCTGGAAGGGTACAATGTCATCGCCAAAGTTCTGGCGGTACTCATCTGAGTCTACCAGAGCATCAATAAAGCCATGTAATCCTTTGGTCGCAATCACGATCGACCAGGAAATTTGCTCGTCTTTACCGTAGGTAGCGCGTCCCAAAAACCGCTTAAAGCTAATGTCTACTAAACGGTAGTTCGAGTTGGTTTCTGCTACTTCGTCGCGGTAAACGTCAGATTTGCCCAATCCCCGAATAAAATCCCGGACGTTGATTGCCCGATTGCGTAATTGTGATTCTAGGAAGGGTTGACGATATTTTTCTAAAATGAGGTGTTCGCTAAATATTTGCCGATATGCTGCCCAAATGATGGCGTCAATATCCGCATCTGAGGTAGCATCGGCCAAGCGATAAATTGTCGGTGTGTCTTCGCTAGGTACTTCGTAGCCTTCGACACGCTGATTTTGCGTGGTTGGAGTAGATTGAAGTAATGGTATGGCCATCTTTAACTTCTTACCTTTTTTAGGGTTTCGCAGAGACTGGTTAGTGGATAGTGGATAGTGGATAGTGGTCCAATAACTACTAACTACTAACTACTAACTACTAACTACTAACTACTAACCAATACTTGTCTTTGAGCTAGATGCACGCGAGCACGGATAGCGTTTTCAGCATCAGTAGCTAGTATTTCTGCAAATTTCGCCTGGATTGGCTGTTGCAGTTCAGCTATTCTCGCCAAGGCTTGCAAACCAACGACAGCAGCATAACGAATTGACCAGTCCGCATCTCGGGAAATGAACATTAGGGTTTCCAATGCTTTTGCTTGCGCTTTTTGGCGTTCTGTGATATCTAGTTTTGAAAAGCGCAAGTTTCCCAATCCTTTGGCTGCGGCACGACGAACGCTAGGGGCAAAGTCAGTAGCAGCTGATGCTAGCAACACATCTAGGGCGCGAGGATCGGCGATCGCAGCCAAGGCACGAATCGAGTAAGCTCTTGCACCATAGTTATAATCATCAATCTGTGCTAGCAGCTGTGGTACAGCTACTTCTCCTAACTGCGTCAATCCGGCGACTGCTGCCACTGCTGCGGCTGGATTGTTATAACCAAACACAGCAATTAACGTCCCAATTGCCGCCTCATCTTTTGCAGCTGCCAATTTTTGTACTGCTGCTACCATTTGCGCTGGTGAGTCTGCTTGTGCAACGTCACGAATTAATTGTTGGGTGTTGGTCATTAGGTCAAGAGTTAGTAGTTAGTAGTTAGTAGTTAGTAGTTAGTAGTTAGTAGTTAGTTAGTAACCACCAACCACTAACCACTAACCAATCACTACAACAGTGAATCCATTAAGTTCATTACCCGAAGGGCATCCTCACCAAAGGAGGAAACATCTAACTCTTGTTGAAGTTGATGTTCTAGCAGCCCTTTGAGGGCAATCAGTTTAAAACTATTTTCAACCTTGGCATTGGCGATCGCATCTGCTGCTGGCAAATACCCTATAGCACCTAAGTCCCCTAAAGCAACGCGGCGCAATTTTAAATCGCTGCTGTCCAACACTTTCACTAAACGTTCTCCATAGGAGGTGTCTTGTGTGAGTTGGTACATTGCTCTTGCGGCTGCACACTGCACTCGTGGTACTGGATGCTCAAGGAAGGGTTCTATTAGGGAAACAGCCTCAGTAGCACCAATAGCTCCTAAGGCTTCTAACACCGCTTCGTAGGGCTGGGTTAAGTGTGGGCGTCCCGGTACTGTCACCGCAGCTGCTACACCCCCACCCAGCAATTGCATTAATGCCGGGGCTGCTGTTATGTCTCCCAGCATTGCTAAGGACTGGGCAGCTGCCTCACGCACATAGAAATCAGAGCATTCCAAGCATTGGATCAAGCCTGGTACAGCGCGAGTGTCACCCAATTTCCCTAATGCTCTGGCGGCATTGCGGCGTAGAGGATAGCCTCCCATTTCGGTTGTGTCAGCTTCATCCTCTAACGCCACAATCAAGGCATCGACAACAGCCCGATCGCGGACACGAAACTTACCCAACCACCAAGCGGCATAATAGCGGAGACTTAAATCTGGAGATTGCAGGTTAGCGATCGCCTGCTCTTTTGTCAGTGGCGGCGCGTTTTCTTGTAAATATTCTTCCGCACTCGGTTCTATCATCACCAAAGCGTTAACTAGCAGCTTACTCGCCCGCAGAGACTAAAGGTTCAATTTTGACGATTCTACCGCCCATACGAGTAATCCGCTGCATTTCTTCGTTCATGCGGTTGTATGGCACGGTGATAAATACGCTGCCACTGTTGCGGATGTCGTAATTATTCTTATCGTTTTCTTCGTTTTGCCGCAAGCCTACGACTTCATAGCGAAACATCCGGCTGTTTGCACTGGAAATGCCATTAGCACCAACTGTGGTTTGACCGAACATCCTTTTAACCTCTCCTGTAAATTTAGCTTTTAGGCAGTTGTTAGGAGCTAGGAGCTAGAAGTTAAGAGTTAGGAGTTAAGAATTATGGAGTTTTGAATTTATATTTTCTTCAACCCATAACTCATAACTCATGACTCATAACTCTTAACTCATAACCCCCACTCCTAACTCTTCACTTTGTTACGCTGGTGTGATGCTGACGATTCTGCCACCTTGGCGTTTAATTTGCTCCATTTTGTCCAAAAGGCGCTCATAGGGTACAACGACCGCATAGCTGCTACGACGGACGCTGGGGAAGCCAGGGTTGCGCTGTGCGGTGACTTCGATGCGATAAACGCGATCGCTCTCTCCTACAGCATTTCCCATATTCTTTTTGGGAGTCACATCCGCACTTGCACGGTAACTCCAGTTAGGATTACTACCTGATGGGCCGACAATTGAGGAAGTGCTATTGGTTGCTAGTTCGCGGGCGAGCCGGGTTTTAGTGCCTTCTACCTGGGCGCGATCGCTATTGGCATAGCCCCGATACAAGCGGAACATCCGCGTAAAGGCGGCAGTTTTTTGTCCGGTTTGAATTTCAAAACCGCGATAATAAGGGACTATATTGTCGCCGAAGTTATTCAGGTATTCAATTGAATCTATGTAGGAGTCAATTTCAGTATCGTACCCTTGGTTCTGGTATAAATCTAGGTGAAAAATCACCTCAGACTCATCGTAAGGAGCACGACCCAACAAATGCTTGTAGTTGAGTTCAATAAACCGGGTTTGGAAGCTGTTGTAGAAAAACTTCTTCTTGTAGATCTCTGACTTGGCAACGCTACGTACAAACTCCCGCACTGTCAGGTTCCCATCTCGCAGTAGAGATTCGGCACTGACAAGGCGTTCCGATGCCATGATGTAGTCATTGCCTAAAACTTGCCTATATACGGCGCGAATCACTGCTTCTACTTCATCTCTACTGGCATTGGGACGCAGTTCAACTTTAGCTGCATTAGTGCTGCTAAAAGCTTCTGTTCCCAACCTGGATGCTGCTGCTGTAATCGGCATTTTTCTTTCCCCCTATTTATTTACACGCTCAGATTCCTTTGCGTGTTTGATAAATATTTTTTATCAATCCCCAGATAAAACTATGCCCGGAGCGAGATTCAACTGCTAGGTAATTCCATACAGCTGCATCCCTCTCCGGGCCGGAGCGCTATCTAGCTCAGAGCGTTGATTGCGTAATCAATGTAGGTGTTGGCTTCGTTAGCAGCTTGACCAGACAAACCATGATTAGCTTTGATGTATTTCAAAGCTTCTACGTACCAGCTGGGGGACAAATCAAAAGCGCTGTTGATTTCATCCAAACCAGCAATTAGATACTCATCCATTGGACCGGTGCCACCGGCAACTAGGCAGTAGGTTACCATCCGCAGGTAGTGGCCGATGTCACGAGCGCACTTGGACTTACCGCGAGAATCAGCAGCGTACTGAGGACCGCTCATTTGGGTGGTGAAGGGGAACTTTTGATATACAGCTTGAGCTGCACCATCAATCAAGCGCTGAGCGTTGGAAGTTAAAGCGCGAGCCGCTTCCATGCTAGCAGCAGCACGCTGAAAACGACCGTTAACAGCTTGCAGTTCGGTGTTGCTCAGAAAACGTCCTTGGGTATCAGCAGCTGCGATTGCTTCGGTAATGGGTGTTTTCATGGTGTAAGATCTCCTTTACGTTTCGTAAACTTTTGCCTAGATACCTATTTTTAGGTTCTGGGCTTTTTTGCTGTGTTCTTAAAATTAGGCAACTGCGGCAGCAGCGCGATCGAAGTAGCTAGCTACTTCAGACATTAACTGACTGCAATCTCCCTTGGTGATACCGTTGGGGTCGTTAGCAATATTAACCGCAGCTTCTTTCATTTTCTGAACGCCAACTGCCACGGAAGAACCAGGAGTACCCAGAGCTTGGTAGGTTTCGCGCAAGCCATTTAAGCAACGGTCATCGAGAACGCTGGCATCACCTGCGAGGATAGCGTAGGTAACATAGCGCAAGATGATTTCCATATCGCGGAGGCAAGCAGCCATGCGACGGTTGGTGTAAGCGTTACCACCAGGAGAAATCAACTGGGGCTGTTCTTCAAACAAAGCACGAGCAGCGTTGGTAACTATGGTGGAAGCATTGCTGGTGATGCGGTTTACAACATCCAGGCGCTTGTTGCCGTCTTTTACCATATTGCTCAAAGCATCGAGTTGCTCGTTGCTCAGAAATTCGCCTCTGGAGTCAGCTTGAGAAACCACCTTGGCAAATGCGTCTAACATGGAATATTCTCCTAATTCCTTAGTTGAGTGCTGTCTTGATTAAAACTGGCTATTGTTTTATCAAATTGGATGCGGTTAATAACAGACATTGAACGAGAGTGTTTCTCTATATTGTTGTTCATTTTCCTTGTTCAAAAAATTTAACAAGAAAAATGAGAAACTGGGGTGATTTTATGAGAAACTGGCAAACTTTATGAATTGATTGCCACCTTTAAGTTTTACCTGTTATTTAACCCCTCCAGCTTATGTTTATACAACGCTACAGGGGCATTATCTGTTACAAATTATGAATAAATGAGATATACCAATAAGAAAAGCCTCAAAACCTTTACATGCAAGGGCTATAACTGAGATCGGGCTGTTTTTTTTGTAACTTAACTTAACAAAAAAGCAAAATCTGACGCAACTTTTCTTTGTTTAGATTTTTTTAATTTTTCATCAAACCCATATATAACAATCTATTCAAGTTCAACATGACTTTGATCGATCAACCACTGTATGTTAAGACTTTGTAACAAAAAAAATCTAAATATTGCCGCTAGTTGCAGAAATTTATCGCCTTAGCGGGAGAGTGGGAGAGGGGGAAGTATTGTGGAGACTGATTAAGTTTTGAAAGCAGAACAAGCAGGAGGAGAGGAAGGGGTGGGCAGAAAAATAAATTCCTCTCATCCTGCTGATTTTTTTATTTCCAGTCTGTAGTTAATGTGACAAATTTTTTTCTACAGATGTTGAGATGCGCGATCGCACAACTTTATCTGCTTCTTGATTAAGCCCCACCTGCAAGGCTGCTTTAGCTTCTGGTGTGGCAATTTCTTGCAAAGAAACAGCAGCCGCGTAACGTAGTCCCCAATCTTCTGGAGTGAGTAACGCCCAAGTCAATTTTTCAATAGCATGGTGGATCGTTTCTGGGTTGTCAGTAGTAATGCCAATCTTTCCCAGTCCGCGTGCAGCAATGCGCCGGACGTTTCCCTGACAGTGATTGGCTACTGCTGTACCAACAACTTCTGCTAACACATCAAATGCTCGGTCATCGCCAATTTGGGCTAAAGCTTGAATTATATAGGCTTGCAAGCCCTGATCGGTAGAACTGCGGTAGGCAGTAATTAGTGCTTCTACGGTTGCAGGTGCTAACTTTACCAACGCTTCAACTGCTGCCGTAGCTACAGCAGCATGATGATAGCTTAAAGCTTGGATGAGGGCAGAAATTGCTGCTGTTTCCGTAATTTCACTAGCAGATATGGCCGCAATTGCAGATATCGCATCTGTTGGCGATGAGCTGCGGTTTAATTGCGAAACTAGTTGCTCGCTATCTGTAAATTTCAGTTTATTCATGATTGTTAAGGATTGCAGACATCAAAAATGACTAGGTTAGTGGTTAGTAGTTAGTGGTTAGTGGTAAAAAACCAACTACTAACCAATGTACAGACGTGCCATGGCACGTCTCTACAACTACTAACGATTCCCTAACTCAAAGCTGAATTAACAAATCATCAATTGCTTTAAAAAGTAACTCGATTGTTTCCTGGTTGGGGCGATCGCTATCTAATAAAGCTTCGAGAATACGTTTCAAATTTAACAGTTTGAGACTGTTGGGAACCCGAGCAGTGAGAATCGCATCTATTGCTTGGCGATGCCCAACAGCTCCCAAATCAAATATGGCTGCCCAGCGCAAATACATATTGTCATGATTGAGATTATTGACAATACGTTCGATGTATTGGGGTTCTTGAGTCAAAAGATACAAATACCGCGCCGCAGCACATTGCACCCGTTCAGAAGGATGCTTGAAAAAAGGTTCTATCTGAGGACGAACAGACCAGACTTGCAAAGTGGCTAGTGCTTCAATCAAGGCTTCATAGGGTTGCTGTTGGCTAGATTGCAAGAGATTTAGCAATGGCTCAACAGCCCGCTTGTCGCCAATCGCTGCTAGAGCCTGAATCACCGCTTCCCGCAGGTGCAGATCGTCATCACATGCCAGTGCAGCAATTAACGCTGGCACTGCTTGGGGATTCTTCAGTTGCCCTAAAGCCCGTGCAGCTTGACGGCGCAGGGGATACCCTCCTGATGGAATGCGATAAAGTTCATCAAACAGGGCTTCACACAACGCCATACAGCCTGCTTGCACCTGATGCTTCCCCAACCACCAAGCAGCGTAATAGCGAATTTGGTTATCTTCGCCCTTGAGTGCGGCGATCGCTGCTTGGGGAGAAAGAATTGGTTCGGCAGAATAAGCAGCAGTCATTCGATTTTGGATTTTGGATTTTGGATTTTGGATTGGGATTAGGGATTAGGGATCGGGAATTAAGCATGATTAATAACCACTAACCATTACCCTTTCCCCTATCCCCTATCCCCTTTCCCCCTTTTTCTACGAGGCTGGCGCAATCTTAACTATCTTGCCGCCACGCTTGTGAATTTCTTGGTAGGTAGCAGAGAGTCGCTCGTAGGGTACGGTGTAAACTTGTCTGCTACGACGCACCGCTACTTTCGTGTTTAGTCCACCAGCGATCGCTTCGACGATAAACATGCGAGCATCTCCCAATACCGGAGAACTGATTAAGGTTGGTGCTAGTGATGCAAAGCCAAAACCTGGCGACAATGGTGCCGTAATCATATTTGACATGTTCATCGCGATTTTCGACCGCAAGCGCGAACTTTTACCACCAAACTGGGCGTTATCACTGTTACCCCTACCACGGTAAAGCTCGAAGATGCGGTTATATCCCACTGTTTTCATGCCAGGAATTGACTGAAATCCACGGTAATAGGGAACAATGTAATTACCGAAGGCATTGTCATATTCTGAGCTGTAAATGTAGGATTCTATTTCGGCATTGTAACCACCAGAAGCGTAGAGATCTGTGTGGTATGCGATTTCGGATTGATCGTAGGGTGCGCGTCCCAGCAAATGCTTGTAGTTCAATTCAATGAACCGCACTTGTGAGTTTTTGTAAAAGAAGCATTCTCTGTAAAATTCAGATTTTGCTAAAATCTCAACAAATTGTTTAACGGTGATTTTACCGTTACGCAGCATTGCTTCGGCGCTGGTGAATTTTTGGCTGGCATACACACCTTGACGACCAAAAATTTGCTCATAGGCAGCCCGAAACACCACCTGCAAATCATCTTCATCCCAATTTTGGCGCAGTTCTACTTTTTTGCCTATCTCATCTCTAATTGCTAGGCGTTCTGCGACTGAAGTAGTCATCTTTACAATCGCTCCATTCTATTCGTTTCTTTTTAAAACATGACGAATGGCTAATCGCCAATTGCTAATTGCACTGTTGTTAGTAGTTAGTAGTTAGTAGTTAGTAGTTGTTTTTTGACCACTAACCACTAACCACTATCCACTAACCACTAACCAGTCTCGATTAGCCATTAGCCATTAGCCATTAAATAAGGACAAAAGACACTAGTTGTGTAAATTTAGCTCAATGCATTAATTGCATAGTTGATGTATGTGTTGGCTTCACCAGCAACATCACCACTCAACCCATGATTATCACGGACAAATTCTAGAGCCGCTACATACCAGCTGGGAGATAAGCCAAGAGCACCGTTGAATTCCTTTAAGCCTGCAACTACGTATTCATCCAAGGGGCCAGTGCCACCAACTACGCAGCAATAGCTAATTGTACGTAAGTAGTGGTCAATATCACGTACGCACTTAGATTTGCCTTCTGGAGTGGAAGCGTACTGAGGCCCTTGCATTTGGGTGGTGTAGGGGAATTTTTGATATACATGATTGGCTGCTGCTTCCGCCCATCTCTTACCATTGTCAGCAAATGCTTTAGCAGCTTCTAAACCAGCACGAGCGCGGTTGAAACGACCAAATACTGCTTGCAATTCGGTGTTGCTCAGGTAAGATCCGCGAACATCAGCGGCGGCGATCGCTTCAGTCAATGGGGTTTTCATAATTTACTTATTCTCCAAAAATTGCCAACAAATTACTCAAAAATGTCTTGAAAAAATTCTGCAAACATGCCATGCATTTCACTTGCATCTTTAATTTTTTTGCAATTACAAATGACCAATGACTAATGACAAAGGACATTTTTAAAAAGTGCAATGCACGACGAGCAATATATTAAGCAACAGCAGAAGCAGCGCGGTCAAAATAGCTAGCTACTTCAGACATTAACTGACTGCAATCACCTCTGGTAATGCCATTGGGATCGTTAGCAATATTGATGGCAGCTTCCTTCATTTTTTGAATTCCAGAAGCCACTGCATCACCAGGAGTACCAAGAGCTTGATAGGTTTCACGCAAACCGTTCAAACAGCGATCGTCCATAACGCTGGCATCACCTGCCAAAACTGAATAGGTGACATAACGCAGAATAAATCCTAAATCGCGGATGCAAGCAGCCTGGTTGCGATGGTGGAAGCAAGCACCACCAGGATTAAATACTTGTGGACGTTCTGCAACTAAAGCACGATAAGCATTCGCCACTATGGAGGAAGCGTTGCTGGTGAGTCGGTTAACTACATCTAGGCGCTTATTGCTATCAGCAACCATTCCCTGGAGACTGTTGATTTCGTCACCGCTTAGGTAAGCACCTTTTTTATCAGCTTGTTCAACTACTCTAGAAAAAGCGTCAAGCATTTTTTTCTCCTCGTATTCACAGCAGCAAATTCAAGCATTAATTCAGCTTATTCTGAGTTAAAAGCAATCAGATCATCATGACAAATAGGCAATATAAAACATGGCAAACATTGCACATTAAAAAATCAAAAAAAATGATTGCTACGTGCAAATATGTAGCCCGAAAAAACCTTGATTGTCTTGATTTCTTTAAATTGCTTTTTAACCTAGTTCGTATTTTATATATGGCTGGCGATCTTTTTTTATGAACTTTATTTAACAAGTGTAAAACTCTAGATAATTCAACGAAATTTATGAATAGATAAGCTTATAGTCTTCTTAATTAAATTTTCCATTTACATTGTGTTACCTTTGTTTACTTAAGTTCACAAATATGCTGCTATAAGATTATTGGTTAGAAAAGCAACATAATATTTGATCCTGTTCCGGTCAAAACAAAATTTAGTTAGCTCTCTCACAAAGAGTACAAATAAAAAATCTGTATTGTATGTAACGGTTTTATCGCCTTGCTACATTAGTCAAAATACTTAAAATCCAAATCTGCAAATTTATCTCAAACATCCTGGGTAAAAGCAGATATTTCTCGGATGTAGGGAAGCTTTGACGCATATGACTACATGAAGATATGTAAAGGTGAGTTAAGAAAATTCTGTCAAATTTCTCAGCCTTTACTTTCTTTGGGAAGATACAGTAACTCGCCGCCTCAAAACTTCAAGAAGAGTCGTAAAGGTTTGGGGAGGAGACGCAGTTACTTCAATCCACTGTCCGGAAATTGGATGCTGTAACCTTAATCGCCAAGCATGGAGTGCTTGACCAGGTAAATTCACACCAACCGAATGACCGGAACTATAAACAGGATCGCCAACAATAGGATGACCCATGTGCGCACTGTGGACACGAATTTGATGGGTGCGTCCGGTTTCTAGTTGAAAGCGCATCAATGTATAGTTGCCTAAGCGCTCTAATATTCGCCAATGAGTGACTGCTGGTCTTCCGCCTTGTTCTGTTGAGACAACAGCCATTTTTTTGCGGTCTACTGGATGGCGACCGATAGGCAAGTTAACTGTACCGCTTTCTGTTTTCGTAACACCGTAGACTACCCCTAGATATTCTCGCTGTGCGGTTTTAGCTTTAAGTTGTGCTTGTAGGTGTTGATGGGCAAATTCAGTTTTAGCAATAGCGATCGCCCCTGTTGTATCCTTATCCAATCGATGCACAATTCCCGGACGCTGCACACCGCCAATACCGGGTAGGTTGGGACAATGAGCTAAGATGGCGTTAACCAATGTGCCATCGGGATGGCCGGGTGCAGGATGGACAACTAAACCCGCAGGTTTATTGAGAATTAATAGTTGGTCATCTTCGTAGAGGATGTCTAGGGGGATATCTTCTGCTGCAAGTTCGAGAGGTTCTGCTGGGGGAATTTCTAAGGAAATGCGATCGCCCACTTTCACCCCTGTCTTTTTAGATGTGCAGACTTTGCCATTGAGTTGCACTTGGCCTTGTTCAATTAACTGCTGGATACGGGAACGGGATAGATCTGTACACTTTTCGGCTAAGTAGCGATCTAAACGTTCTGCTTGTTCTTCTACTTGTAAACTAATTTCAGTCACAGTTGCGTTGCTTTTACTTCCAGTTTTTGTAGTTTAGCTTCTATTGATAATTGCTGTAAGTTTTGTTGAGTGGTTGGCGTTACGATTTTAACAAACTGCTATCACACACAGAAGAAGATTTTATAATCCTTTCGTTCTTGTTAAGACAAATGCCCATACTTATTTGGGCATAAAAAAGTATCAAAATCTCTCTTACGTTTCCCTCATGTTTCTTGAGAGGGATGAGGGGTGACAGCAATGCTGGCATAGCACCCATTGCCATACTCAACTTTAAAAGTTTATTGTTGTTGAACAAGAGGAAATATATTTAGTCATTTTGGATGTGGATAATGTTTAATTGCTGAGTTTCACATCTTACATATCAGTTTGCCAAAAGCTATATCACAAGCTGCTAGTTAAACTTGTGCAGTTTTAGAGATGCTTACTCAAAAACAACGTGTGTAACATCTCTAGACTTTTTTTGCTTATAACAATACATGACTTTTACCATGTAATCCGGAAAAGTTTGATTTTAGAAAAACTGAGCAATATTTTTTACTTTTACATTTGTTGACTAAACATACATTATTTCTTGTGTACAAAACCTATATATATATTCTTACGGTAATAAAACAATCATTGTTAATGTACAAATTTTATCTATGAGCTTGAATCTTTTGTAGTATGTATTAGCTGGTTGGTATTTTTTGAGATATCGCTGGTGCAGATACAGCCTATACTTCAGATGCTTGTCATTTTGACCTAAACATTTCATCCGGATTAAATTCGGATTTTAAGAATATATACCTCAGTAGTCAATATCATACTAAATCAGCTCAATTAAGCTCTTTGACAAGGTTCATCGTAAGTTGATTAATGCAATGGTGAGCCTAGAAAAGCCTAATAATGTGAGTAATAGAAAGCAGTTATTCTGACTTTTGAAGCCTGATAAGAAAGTAGCCATAAATATATAAATGTATCTAAACCCACAGAATAATTTGGTATATATTGATAGAAGTATTTATAGCAATACTAGCTGCTAAAAAGCAATTAATAAACTTTATCTTAAGTGTACATTTTTTGTACACTTAAGTATCAGCAGCTAAAAAAATAAAACTTTAAATATTCCTGACATTTTTTCGCATATGCCAATAACTTTAGTTTCACATTTTCTTTACTTAGAGATAGTATTTTTCACGTTGTTTTTAACTATTATCGTGAAATTATAGTAATCTAAATGTTAGGAAGATATTTCTATTTTTTAGGTATGCAGTATACTTGTTGAATTACAGCAAAATTATTTAATTAGGCAATTGTAATTCTTCAAGATGACTACTTATCCAGATCATCAGGGCAATCTTCCAGATCATCAGGACAAAAGTTTAGAGGGTGTTTTCAGAACTTATGAAGAAATTGCCTTCTTTTGAACCAATAGCAGTTGTATCTTGTACTCCATCATTGCTGAGCCAAGCATCTCCTCAGCCACAATTGGTAGGAGTTCGCTATTACTGTCGTGTCATTAAAGATTTCGCTGTGAGCAAAAGTAGGACTTAGCAGGGAAGCATTCAACCAACTAGCGAACCTACATTAGTTTTGGTGAGTTTAGATGGTTTGCATGAAGTGCAATTCTTTCGGGAAGTTGTCACGCATCCATAGTGCTAATTGCTTGCTACAAACTAATCAAAACTAATGACATGGTTCACTAAGTTAGAGGATACAACAATAGATATGCCAGCATACTTTTGAGCGTCCGTCTTCAGCTTGCAGATGTGCGATCGCGCTCCGAGCCTTGCTAATCTGATGCGCGTTGCTCTCCTATTGGAGAGCGTTATTAGTTTTCAAGTAGCTATCCGCTTCACGTACTCTTTATATGAGTGTACCTAAAGTTTAAGCTAATGTTAAGTAAGTGCAAGATACAGGCGCTGTTTCATGGCAACAAGTAGAGCCATTTTGCTATGTGGCAATAGCAAGGATATTCACCACTTGCATTTGTAAATCTTGATTTTATCTGAGAACCATAGCCATGAAGATACTTCCTATCAATAGATACAGATTTTATCAGACACTGCAACCGCTGTTTCTGTTGAAGAAAATAACTAGTAAATCCACTACTGGTTGTTTACAAGTGTTTACCGCTTCAGCTTCTTGGTCAATTTATGTAGAGGAGGGAAGACTAGTTTATGCTTGCTGTACAGATAAAATGTTTGAGCTGCTTTACAAACACTTGCAGCGTTTGAGTCAAAAAATTCCTACTCTTCATCATGGAATTAAAGAGCAGTTGCAGGCGATCTTTGAAACTGGGATTGAGAATCAGGCGATACCGAATCCAGATTATCTAGCGATTTGCTGGTTAGTCAATCAGAAGTATATTACTTCTGGTCAAGCCGGGATATTGATAGAACACTTGGCACTAGACGTATTAGAGCCGTTTCTACACTTGAAAGAGGGGAGTTACGAGTTTAATCCTGAGAGCTTTTTGGATGAGATGCCAAAGTTCTGTCACTTGGATATACGCTTGCTAGTCGAATGTTGTCAAAAGCGATCGCGCGGTGTGTCAAGCCCAGGCAATATTGATTCTTCACCATCAAAGCAACCCGCATTAGGGCGACACCATCCAAGCGATAACCAATCAGCTTCTGGATTTGCAGTTGCTAGTCTACGGGAAACCAGCCAAAGAGCGTCTTTCCAGCAACCCGCCGATAACCACCAGGAAGCCCCCCACCACAGACGCGCAGCATCTTCCCATGAGGGTAGGGCATCTACAGCAGAAGCCTCTACAACAAACTCCTCAACTGTTTCGGGACAGCAACAGCATCTTCATGTTGTACCTCCAGTTCAGCCACAATCTGCAATACCAACTCAGCAACCATTGCCAAAGCCACATTCTCCCAAGGTATTGCCTCATCCTGTTAACGCTAGCAACAATAACCATCCACTCATTTCCCAGCCACAAACAGAGAAAAAAATCTACACAATCTTCTGCATTGATGACAGCCCAGTAGTAGTGAATGCTATCCAAAGATTTTTAGACGATCAAATGTTTTCTGTTGTGGGCATCAACGATCCATTGAAGGCTTTAATGCAAATTATTCGCCTGAAACCAGACATAATTTTACTAGACATCGAGATGCCCAATTTAGATGGTTATGAACTGTGTTCATTGGTGCGAAAACATTCTCAGTTTAAAAACACACCAGTGATTATGATTACGGGTCGAACAGGCTTTATAGATAAAGCCAAAGCTAAGATTGTGAGAGCATCAGGCTATTTGAGTAAGCCTTTTACACAAGCAGATTTACTTAAAGAAATCTTTCAACACATTCAATAGCTGGATAAAAATAAGTATGATTCAGGAATGGGAAATGGAGCGAAAAACTTCACATCCATTTACACAGTTGACTATATTTTTGCTTGCATACAACTAAGATGATCGCGCCTATGTAAATAAACTCTAAATCTGCAAATCAATGCTGAGTGTGATTTGATCGGTAACAGCGGTTACTTTGACAATGGACAGTCCAAACACTAAAATTTTCATCAACCAAAACCCAAATAAATTGGGAGATGGCTATCTCAAGTTTAAATTGAATCAATCCACCTCTGCTGTTTTACCAATACGGCACACGCAAGAAGTAATGATTGTGCCAGTTGAGTCTATAGCATCAATGCCAAATATGCCTGCTTGTGTACTGGGATTAATGAATTGGCGCAGTCGCATAATTTGGGTTATTGATTTGCCAAATATGCTCAACCTAGAATCTATAAATAATCGATCGCTACAGTACAATCTCATCATTATTCATATAAAATCAGTACTGTTAGGTATAGTTGTACCAGAGATAAAAGGCATTATCAGGTTAATCTCTGATATAATTCAATCGCCTCATTCACAAATTTCCCACAGTTTGGTTCCTTATTTAAGTGGATTGATTTGGCAAGACACAGAAATTTTATTGGTATTAGATGCACAAGCTATTGTGCAGTCTCAGATTTTTCATAATAACTACTAGTACAAGATGGCAAGAATAGCATCCTGCAAATTCGCGTGAAACAGCGAATTTGCAGAACTGCAAGAAGTAGAAAGGAATTATGCATATATCATCAGCTTATTGCTTCCTTTAGACTGTACTAGTCTGTATCAAGAAAAAATATTTCATTTTCTGAACATAGAGATAATTTGATGGTTAATAGAATTAATTCCGAGAAGACAAACAGCAATTCTCGACAGCGTACATTTATGGTTTCACCTGAAATTGAGACTGTAATACAGCGCAGAAATTACTCTGTATATTCTCCCATCAATAGCCTCACAGCATTGGTAAAACAGGCAAGCTTTCGCACCAAAGCGATCGCGTTTGCTATTGCAATTTCTACTCTACCAATCTTGGGAATTGGGGCACTAAGCTATTACTTAATCAATCAATCCCTCACTAAGGAAATTAGTAATGTTAAACAAACTAGTGCCCTGAATTTATCAAATAATATTGAGCGATTTTTACGAAAGCGATATGGAGAAATTCAGTTATTTGCCAGTCAAAATTTCCTCACTAACTCTACACTTAGACAAAATTTAGATGCACAAGAGAAAGAAGCACGAGTAAACAATTGGCAGGAAATTTATCAAGTTTATGAAAGCATCGCCGTTTTGGATCTAAATGGAGATGTCTTTTTACAAACCAAAGGACAACCAATTTCTAACCAAAAAAATCAGGAATCTTTTCAAGCAGTTCTCACCACTAATCAACCTCATATCAGCCAGCCATTCACAACAACAAATCCACAACAATCTAAAATTTACTTGGCTGCACCTGTTAAAGATAGTGTCACGGGTAAGACTATTTATATTATCCAAGCAGTCATACCCGTGCAATCTTTAGCACAAACACTCAATAAACTTTCGGCAATTAAGGATGAATACCAGCTCATAGATGCTGCGGGAAAGATTTTTTTAGCTACAGACAAAAATCACTTGGGTAAAAACGCTCAAAAAGTGATTCCGAATTGGGAACAGCTGCAAACAGCCCAACGGGTAGTGACGCGTACATTACCCGATCGAAAAGGCAATGCTGAAGACTTAACAACTTTTGTTCCTTGGCAAAGAATAGAAGGTTTGCCAAACCTGAATTGGAAATTAGTTTTGAGTACCGATAAAGCTATTGCACTGGCGACTCAAAAACAATTATTGCTGATATTGGCAATTGGAACGATTGTAACGGCGTTGCTAGTAGGTGCGATCGCCGCCATTTTAGCGAACCGTCTGACTCTGCCAATTCAAACTGCTATTACGGTGGTGAAAAAACTGGCGAGAGGTAATTTTGATACTCGCATTACTGTCCAGGGTGAAAATGAATTTGCTACCCTCGGAGCCAGTATTAACCGCATGGCAGATCAGCTACAAGACTTGCTACACAAACAAAAAGCCGAAGCTGAGCGCTTAAGGATGTTCACAAACATCTTAACGGCAATTCGCCAGTCACTCAGTTGTGAAGATTTATTTAACACTGCGGTTATAGAGGCCAGACAAGCATTAGGAGCGCATCGAGTTGTCGTCTATCACTTTAATGCTCACGGTAGGGGGCAAGTTGTAGCTGAGTCCGTTGCTCCTGGATTACCCCTAACTTTGGGGGACACTATTGAAGATAGTTCCATTGCCAGACAACTCATGGAAGCCTACACCACTGGTGGGGTGCTCATTGCCAATAACATCTTCGAGGCAGAATTAACTCCTGAGCATCTCAAGTTGATGGAAAGACTGCAAGTCAAGGCGATATTGGCAACACCAATTCTCAAAGATAATCAAATCTTTGGCTTCTTGATGGCTCATTATTGCTGGGCTCCCCATGTTTGGCAACCTTTTGAAATTAATTTCTTAAGGCAGTTGGCTGTTCAAGTCGGACTGGCTTTAGAACGAGTGAGTTTATTAGAGGTGAGCCAGGTATTGAAAGACTTTGCCATTCACTTATCCGGAACTCTCAACTCTCAGGAAATTTACAATTTGGCAGTTCAAGATATCCGTAAAGCCTTAAAGGTGGATCGAGTCGTCATCTGTAAATTTGATCAGAATTGGCAAGGTAGTATTCTCGCTGAGTCCGTAGTTGAAGGTTTACCTGGCACTTTAGAAACAAGATTTCATGAAACGAGTTTGCAAGATTACGTAGAAAGGTATCGCCAAGGTGGTGTACTGGCTACTAACAACATTTACCAAGCCGGTTTTTCGGAGTTTTACATTAAACAGCTGGAATCATTTGCAGTCAAAGCCCATTTGGAAGCACCAATTTTGTTGGGGAGCAACTTACTAGGCTTGTTAATTGCCCATCAGTGTACTAGAACTCGTGTGTGGCAACAGGCGGAAATTGATTTATTTGAGCAATTCGCCAGACTGGTAGGACTGGCTTTAGAGCGAGCTAATCTTTTAGAGCAAAGCGAAAAAGCTACCCAAGAGCAACGTCAGCAATCAGAACAACTGCAACAGGAGCTAAACAAACTCCTAGATAATGTGGCTGGAGCCAAAAGGGGTGACTTGACAGTACGTGTGGAAGTCAGTAAGGGCGAAATCGGCGCGATCGCAGACTTTTGTAACTTCATTGTTGAAAACTTGCGAGAGATTGTCATCCAAGTCAGAACAGCTGCTACCCATTTGAATACAGCGATCGCCGAAAATTCTGGGGCGATCGGTCAACTGGCAATTGACACATTCAAACAAACACAGGAAATCGACCGTTCTCTCGATGCAGTTGATCAAATCAGACTTTCCATAAAAGGTGTAGCCAAAAATGCCAGACTAGCCACAGCAGTTGCTCGCACCGCCTCTCCAACCGTCGAACTTGGCGACGCAGCAATGGATCTCACCGTCGAGAATATCTTTAGCTTGCGAGAATCAATTGGAGAAACGGCTAAAAAACTCAAGCGTTTAGGGGAACATTCCCAACAAATTTCACGTTTGGCCTCCTTAATCAATCAAATTTCTTTGCAAACCAACTTGCTAGCGATCAACGCTGGCATTGAAGGAGCACGCGCAGGTGAACACAGTCAAGGTTTAGTCTCTTTTTCTGAAGAAGTGGCTGCACTGGCAGCGCAAAGCACCACAGTCACTAGTGAAATTGAAGGAATTGCTGCCAGTATGCAACTAGAAGTTGGTGAAGTAGTTAAGACAATAGAACTGGGAAGCGTACAGGTAGTAGAAATAACTCATTTGATTGAAGATAGCAAACACAGCTTGAATCAAATGCTCAATATTTGTTGCCAACTTGACAACTTGGTACAGTCAATATCTATCGCTACAGTATCTCAGGTACAAACTTCTAAAGAAGTCATCAATTTGATGAAAGAAATCGCCAGAGTATCTGAAATGACCAGTAGTTCCTATCGCAAAGTATCCGCGTCTCTCCAAAAAACATTAGAAATTTACCAGCAATTACAAGCCAGTGTTAGTAATTTCAAAATTGGGTAACAAGTTATTGATAAAGTAAATAATAATTTATTCGGTGCGCTAATTGACATGAATGCACCGAATAAACAAGATTTTGTATGTTACAACTTACCATAGATAATATCAATTCTCAAAACTATAACTACACATTGTTAGTAGTAAGCACTTAAGTGCTTACTACAAGCCAAGAATATTTGTAGTCATTTTTCAATAAACAGTATAAGTCGCTCACACCCTAATTTAATGAGTTATTAATAGATGTATATTTTATTTCAAAGCTTTATTTTTGAAATCATCGCTTCTTGTTGTGAAATTACTAAATCCTACTTTTTCCTCCGTAGACTCTGTGTGATATATGGTTAATTAAAAAATAGCTGTTTTTAGCTGGAAAGAGAGTAATTTTATGAATCTCTAATTAAGAAGCATCAAAATTATAAATAATCAATTCTGAAAGTTAAACTACAGAATCTACGAAAATTGCTAATTTATAATTTACTAATTTATTATTAGCCATGACCTGTATGTTACAAAACAGGGTTCTAGAAAGCCAAATACAGTTTCTGCAAGAAGTAAATGATAATCTCAATACTCTGGATTCTGTATTTTTGGAACTAAAAGCAAATCATCAAATTTCTACCCAAAACATCAATTTAGCCCTCAGAGCTACTCATTTAATTAAATATGGGGCGAACATCAGAGGATTTCGCTTACTGAGTGATTTTGCTCACCGTTTGGAAGATTCTTTGAATGTTTTAAAAACACGCCTTAACTCTCTAGAAAATGACCCTGAGTTACACAGTTTACTATTAGCTGGAGTTGATTGGCTGCGTCAAATAGTGAAGTTACTGTCAGATGGCTATGTTGTGGACGAACAATGGTTAGTGACTTTTTGTTTACCAATGTTTGAGGAACTACAAAAGCATTTGGATGACTCCGTTGTGACGCCAGCAAATGCGCTGCAAGATGTAATACCATTACTATTTCAAACAGAAGTAGAAGAATATTTGCAACGCCTAGAATCTTTATTGCCTGATGGCGAAAAATCTGATTTAAAACCAGAAATTGAGATGATAGCGGCTCAGTTAAGTAGTTTGGGCGAAATACTCCAATTAAAAGATTTTATCCAACTTTGTCAGTCAATTAGGCAACACTTAGACGCTGCTGTCTCCAATACAGATGTTACAGAAATTGCTCGATTGGCATTACTAGCATGGCGGCGATCGCAAACATTGATACTCACAAGAAAAATTGATAGCTTGCCTACGAATATTGCTCTCGACTTTGATCAAAAAGTTGACTTTAACAACCAAATCAAGCCAGAAGTGTTTGCAACTAAAATATCTACATTTACATGCCTGCTGGCTTTAGCAATTGTACAATTTTGGGTAATGGTCAGGTAGTGCTGTGAGTGCTAGCGAGTTGCTGGATTGGATTGCTAGCAGTCAATTATCATCCGCAGCAATAAATATCGCCTATTAAACGAGCAAGAATCAGGACGGCATTGTTAATTTTATTTTCCGAACTACGAGAAAGCGCGATCGCTCACCTGTAGATGAGGTTACAGTCGCAACTACAACAGACGACAACCAGATAAAATCTTATGCATATTCACCACTGCACCAATCACAACGATCGCAGGCGCACCAAATCCAGACTTTTCCACTTCCTCTACAATCGTCCCCAACTCACCAATTAATTCTTCCTGATCTGGTCGCGTACCCCAACGCACCAAAGCAATGGGAGTTTCTTCACTCAATCCCGCCTTTACCAACTCTTCGACAATATAAGGCAGATTGTGAATCCCCATGTAAATTACAATCGTCTCTGAACCGTGGGCGATCGCATTCCAATTTACAGCCGGTCGATACTTACCCGCTGCCTCATGCCCTGTAACAAATGTAACAGATGAACTATACAACCGATGGGTCAAAGGAATTCCTGCATAGGCTGGTGCTGCTATTCCCGATGTAATACCGGGTACCACTTCCACAGGTACTCCCGCATTGAGCAATTCTTCCATCTCCTCGCCGCCGCGACCAAAAACAAACGGATCGCCTCCCTTTAAGCGCACAACGATCGCATTATCCTCGGCTTTCTCAATCATTAACTGCGTTGTTTCTTCCTGCATCAGCGAATGACGCCCCCGCCGCTTACCAGCATCAATTTTCTCGGCTTGGGGATTAATCATTGCTAAAATTGCCGGACTGACCAAAGCATCATAGATAACGACATCCGCACACTCCAACAACCCCTTACCCTTAAGCGTCATCAACCCCGGATCTCCAGGCCCAGCACCCACCAAATAAACCTTTCCCAAAACTTTCTTCCCCTCTTCCTCTGCTTCCTCTGCGCCTCTGCGGTTCATTACTTTATTAAATCCCAAATCAGCTCAGCTAATTCTGTACTTACTCCCAAAGGCTCTGCCAGTTGCAAATTCACCTCCAGAAACTGTAATTGTAGCTTTTCTGTTGTCTGAGCGATCGCATCAGTTATTCCACCCGCGAATAAAAAGTATGGCAGAATTGCAATTTGCTTGTACCCAGCGATAATCAACTCTTGAACTTGCGTTTCTAAACTAGGAGGTACAGACCAATAAGCAGTCACTGCGCCTAAATTCTTTGCCATTACTTCCACTGGCTGTCGCGAACCCGGACGACGACTACCATGCGCTAAAAGAATCCTCGCTGTGGCTGTTGCACTCGCGAATTGCTTTGCTAACAAGCGTTCTAAACCAGGGTGACAACCTAAATATGGTTGCAACTCTATCAAGATATCTTGACCAAGAACTTGGCTTGCCAACCCTACCTCAGTCGGAATATCTTCCATCACATGCACTCCTGGTAGCAGAAATAATGGCACGATTTTGAGGCGAAACTTCTGCAAAGGAGCTATATTCCTGGCAAACTTGATGATTTGCTCGTGTAAAGGTTCTGGACTCAATTCTAAATATGCTGTACCTACTAAAGTTTCACACCTAGCTACAGAAGCAACACCACCAATTGCGGCAATATCAGCCAAATTACCTTGTGCTTGTTCAGATACTAGTTTTGCCAACTGCTGCATAGCAATTTCTGGGCGCGGATCTCGACTTCCGTGGGATATCAGCAGATATGCAGATGGCATTGGCAAAAGTGCAACTCAAAACTTCTACTCGTGTTATTTTAGCAAATCTTAAAATTAACTTTTATTTGTTGGTTGTTGTTTGTTGATAGTTGGTTGTTCCATCAACAAACAACAAACAACAATTCTGCCTGTAAAGTAGTTATTTTTTGGGTTTTAACTACTAAGCTTCAGGCTCTTGCTTCTGTCAAAAGATATTGATTTCGCAAAAAAAACGCGTGCCATATGCTACAGCGGAGGTAATCTCCAAGGGCACACTGGCTTCCCTAATAACTACAGACAGTCAGAACAAAATATGTTTACTTATGACGACCTATCTAAAAATGCTAAACATCACAGCAAATCTTCACCTTCTCCCAAAGAAAGAATTGCTGTTTAATTATTTCTAACTAAAGCTTTATTTTATTTTTGCAGATATTCTTTTAAAATAAGAATCTATACACTTATGTCATAGTTGATAAGATGTTCACCTAAAGCACGCTCAGTATTGCTATTATTGAGAACCACCGCTCCACATGCTTGATGGCTCGACCAAAAATGCGATCGCCCAATGTTTCTGTTAACGCTGTTCAGCTTTGTAAGTATAGAACTGGTCAAAAGCTCCCACTGTCTCAAATTTATAACCGGGTGTGGAAGGCAAAACAGAATCCAGAGCAGGTAGTAAAGAGCTAAGTTTTAAATCTGTACGGTAGATACTAAAAAGTATAAAATTTTGGCGTTCGGTACTTTCTGTAATTAGTTCCCGCATTTGCGGTTGAGTTGAAACTACTACTTGCTTGCAATTGAACTGTATGACGTTTTCTAAGAATTTTGGGGTTTTTTTGCAAACATTCGTTTTGAGATATCCTGTCAGCTGTTGCACTGCATACTCTTCATATTCAACCTGACTGGGATTCGTATGTGCCATTGCCACTCCCAAAGCGGCTAGTCCTACAACTCCCACACATGCCATAATATTTGAGACTTTCATTTTCCAAACAGTCATTTGCTCTGGTCTTTAGACTCCAGATTATCTTAGTCCGTTCCTTGAAAAAAAACTCTAGATCAATTCGCCAATAAAGTGCTATAATCAGAAACACAATGGCGAGCGTAGCCAAGTGGTTAAGGCAGAGGATTGTGGTTCCTCCATCCGTGGGTTCGAATCCCATCGTTCGCCCTTTTCTAGGGATGAAGCACAATCTTACCATTTCTCAATAACGGTAAAACTAATTGAATTTAGTAGCTCTTGTGACTAATTTCTCACATCCAATTTTTTAGTCTTCATCAAGAGCAGGGAAGAATTCCTCAAATTGCCATAAATTTTCTTTATTTTCAAGGAACCAAATACGAGCTTCTGGAGTTAATTTACTCCAAATGATTTCCACAGAGATATGGGGAGATGCATATCGATACTCCTGACCAAGGGCTTTGAGATTTTCTGCCACATCATCAGGAATACCGAATTCTTGCCAATCAACTTCCCTATGAATTCCAGACACTCCTCTCGCAGGATCAAAAACTAACTGTGCAGTTCTAATCAAATCGGCAAAGTGTACTGGTTTGAGTTTGTTAATTTCCTGAATTTGTGCTGCTTCGTTATTTTCGCGAGACATTGTTACGATCGTGGTGAAGGTTAATTAATCTGTGGGACTTACTCTCAGAGATCTCCACCCCGATGCCTCTAGTTTAGCGCATAGCAGCAAATCTGAGCGATCGCCCACCCCTAAGAACGCAGTTGTGCCACCATCGCAGCAGGATTCCAGTAAGCGCGAGTCGTTTGAATTTTCCCAGAATCGTTAATCTCAAAAACTGTTATTCCCTCAAATGTAACTGACTTATCACTTTTGCTGATTCCTTGCATAGTCCACTTTACCGCTGCTTCATTGCCTGCAACAAATATATGGTCTGTTGTTGGTTCTAATTTCTCAAAAACTGCTTTTAACTGGCTGATAAATGCACGAAAATTCTCATGGACTTTTGTTGGTGGTTCTCCAACTGGATCGTGACTAACAGCATCCTCGGCAAAATTTTCGATCCAGCCTTCAGGATTCATCGCTGCAATATTAGCAAAGTAGGCAGCAATCACAGTTTCAATTGCTTCCTTTGACATGGCATTAGTCTCCTAGATGATTTAGTCAAAATTTTAACTTGTTATCAATTTGCTAAATCATCATCAGCAAGATTTTAGGTATCAAAAATAAATGTTTGTAGAGTGAAATCGGTAAAACCAGAACTGTCATAATTGCGAATACCGCATTGCAATAAATTAGGATTTATCTGCCAATCCACCGCCGCTAGAAAATCTTGTCTACTTGCTATTTTTGGCGGACAAGTTATGGAAATGCCATCGGAGAAATATAAAGTCTGATAATCATCACCTAAATTTTCTAAGCGATTCCACGAAACATCGATTCGAGACGACACGAGCCAATCAGGTGTGATGGTTTTAGCTGTGCCTCGACCATTTCCACTGAATTCTTTTACAAATGGAGCATTTGGTTTTTCTGGAAAGGTATTTGAACTTTCGACAATAACTAAAATCATTTCTAAACTGCCAGCCTTATCATACATAATGACAACACTGGTACGCCGATCTTCGTATCTAAAACCTGTCTCAAAACCAAAATTTGAATCAGATTCTATCTTTGTAGAACCCCAAGAAAAACTGTTATCTAAAAACAAGCATCTGGTAACAGGTTTTTGATAAGGCCCAAAGGTTTTTGTCTCCTTTCTGCCATCAGCGTATGTATAATGATTTTGGTGATAAATCTCACTACCATCTGTGCTAATTTGGAAACTTCTTATACAATTAAAACTCTCGATTATCTTTCGTTGGGCAGAATATCTTGTCCAAGTCCCGTTCCAGTCGCTGTTAGCATGATATCGACAAAAATTATCCCAATTTTGTAGCTGTGCTGTGATGTTATCCGTATTCATAAATATTCCATTTGCTGCTCCAGTCATTCATTGTCAACTAGAACTGTAACGGCAGCGACAGCTATCAACATTTCGTCATTTTTGTCGTTGAGTTCGGGAATTGCTCTACCTTGTACAACCATTCCCCCAGACTCAACAGTTAGAGATTTATGACCAAAGGGCAGTACAGCTAGTACTTCCTCTTCCCGCACTTGCTGTGGGTACGGTACTGCAACCTGTACTTCCACAATCATGTCATTGGGGTCACTCAAATCAGCAACTTCCCACACACCAGGCAAGGCGTTGTTAGCAATAGCATTTCTGACTGCCCTCGCTGCTGCTACTGTCGGATCTTGTCCGTGCTGGTCGATACCCATGCCCATTTCGATAATTAAGCGTTTACGTGCCACAGTCACCTCTCATCGCATTTTAGGAAGACAGGAAGGAAAATTCAGCTTTGATATTCCATCGCCTGCCGTCGTGTCGTAGTAACGTTAATTTGTCCGCTGTAAACTCAAAATACAGTTCGCGCTGTTGAAATTCTGGCCAAGCAGCTTTAAAGTTCTGCCGTGTTAAGTCTTTAAACGCCACCGTCATGTGGGGAGCAAAGGGGCGAGTTTGAGAGACTTTGTCTACTATTGCGAGTTCGCGTTGCAAGTGTGTCATTAAAGCAGCTTGCAAAGCTAACAGTTCTGGATTTCTGACCACATTAATGTATATGACGCGGGGAACAAAAGCACCATAACCGCTGAGGGTAATTGGCACTGCCTTTTGCCTACTAGCAAATTCTTGCAAACACGCTTCTAATCCTGGTACATTTTCGTCTAGCCACTCAAAGGGTGGTTGTAGGGTAATATGAGGTGGAGATTTTTGAGCGTGCCGACTGGCGTACTGGTCAGCAAAATACTGCTTAATTTGGTTGGCGTAGTCCTGAATTTCTTGTGGTGGCAGTAGGGCAATGAAAAAAAGATTTTGTGATTTTTGCAAGGGTAGTTTATAAAGCAGACGATCGCTCCGAAAATATTACAACATAAGTTTTTGATTGGATGCAAGCAAATGCCCACTTTTGTGAAGATTGAAGAAGGCAAAGTTGATAAATCTACCTTTGACCTACACGTAAGTGCCCATAAAGCTTACGTACGAGATTTGATTGCCAAAGGACACAAAGCTAGAACTGGCTACTGGGCACAGATGGAAGGCGGCATGATGGTATTTGAAGCCGCATCAATGCAAGAAGCACAGGCGATCGCAGCCAATGACCCACTGGTCAAAAACGACTGTGTCAACTACAAATTATATGAATGGCGAATTGTAGTCGAATAACACACACTATAGAAATTTAATGCTATGCTATTTCTAGACCTGGATCTATGCGACTGTAACGCCCAAATCTTGTCAGGACCGGAAGGTAGCAGCAACACGGGATGCTTACAGTAGGCGTAGTCTCCGGGTCGCCCTATTTTTAGGAGCGTAAAAGCAGTAATGCCTGGTTTTGGAGATATTGTTAAAAAAGCTTTTTACCTCGGTGTTGGATTAGCTTCTTACGCGAGCGAGAGAGCGGGCGGAACATTATCCGAAGTGCGATCGCAAGTCCAAAAGCTGGCAGACGAAATGGTGGCACGGGGCGAAATGACAACAGAGGAAGCCCGCCGTTTTGTTGAAGATATGATGAAGCAAGCTCAACAGCAATCAACATCCGATCCAACGGTTGAAACAACCCCTCCCTCTGAACCGCGTCGCATTGAAATCATCGAAGATGATGAGCAGCCAACAGCGAAAGTTGCCCAAACCGATGAAGATGTAGATCAATTACGCCAGCAAGTTCTAGAACTGCAAGACGAGTTAAAGCGCCTGCAACGCGACAAATAATTGGCAATTCGTGATGGGTTGAGATTAGTAGTGCAATACTGATATCAACCCATTACTCTATGGCTTAAAATTTTAGTTAAAACCTGTTCCTCAGGGTGTGCTTCAGTGCTTCGGTGCTAAGTAGTACTGAACATCTACGGGCATTTGGTTGCGACAAGACAATAATACCCAAAGAGAAGTTGCTGAAAGGGTGTCTACGCAATGCTTACGTACCCACCCTCCGGAAAAACGTCTACTCTCAAGAAATCCAAAACAACAGGCAATTTCTGGCAAATACACCAGTGTTCTCTATTTACATAGCCAGTAAGGCGTTAGTTTTATGGAAAATTGGCAAAAAGAAATTTGGGAAATGGTACAAATAGTGGCTGATGAAGTAGAACACTTTTTCCAAGGGATGAGTGAAATGGTAGATACTTTTTTTGAAGTCACGGAAGAAATAACCGAGCAATTGCAAAATACAATTGCTACTGAGGTTGACCAGTATTTGCAAGATTTAGCTGAACAAATTTACTGGGAACTAGAAGATGTGGTAGGAGATGATTTAGATCCGGCTTTTCCTTACCCAGTTGAACCCTCGGTAGAACAAAATCCCGCCTGTATAGGTTGTTGTCATTACCACGGTCAAGTTTATGGTGGTAATTTATTAGTCTGCGGTATGCACCCCTACGGATGGGAGGGTGAAAATTGCCCAGACTGGGAAGCAGATGAATTACCAGATTGGGAAGCAGAAGATTTATAAGTCAAAAGTCAAAAGTTTAAATTCTAATGACCAATGACCCTTGATTTGAATTTGTCTATGAGCAACTCCTCACCTGAAACTGTATCTCAGCCAAGTCAAGAAATGAAGTATGGCGAACGCAATATTGCGGAAGGAAAACTAATTACATTTCCCAATCCGCGTGTGGGACGTCGCTATAAAATTGACATATCATTGCCGGAATTTACCTGTAAATGCCCATTTTCTGGCTATCCTGACTTTGCCACAATTCACATTACCTACATACCCGATCAACTGGTAGTGGAATTAAAGGCGCTAAAGCTTTACATTAACAGTTACCGCGATCGCTATATTTCCCACGAAGAATCAGCTAATCAAATTTTGGATGATTTTGTCGCCGCTTGCGATCCTTTGGAAATTACCGTCAAAGCGGATTTTGCACCACGCGGTAACGTGCATACAGTAATTGAGGTGCATCACGTGAAATCGTAGCTAAGGTGGTTAGTGGTTAGTAGTTAGTAGTTAGTGGGCAAAAACCTCTTCTTAAGACTTGTTCACATACTTAGTACAACATTACATAAGTTCATAGCGAAATTTTTGCACCAAGACTCTGCGCCCCTCTGCGCTTACTTTGCGCCCCTCTGCGTTTCAAATTGCTACTCTTTGCCGTGACATACTAGTTCAGAATTTGAGCTAACTTGATTGGCAACAACCAAAAATACCCCTGTTTATTGGGGTGAATATTGGCTTTCAACTTGTTTGCTTATTTTTAAATTGAATAATACAGCGGAAAAGACTTAGCATCCTTCGGTTTTACATACACCTTTTGCTGCGGTTCCAACTTCAATTGATCAAAGCGATCGCGTGTTAAGTGGGCTGTCACTACTTGCCCATCATCTAAAGATAATTCTGCTTGAATTTCCCAGCCTAAATGTATCAATCGACTCACCCTTGCAGGTACGGTGGTGCCATTGGGAGAGGTTTCTATAATTACATCTTGCGGACGCAAGAACATTTCTGGGTGTGCCGAATCGAACCCGTTACCTTGGAAAATTCGCGAAGTACTAGGTAACACGTTCACAGGCCCGATAAAACTCATCACAAATGCTGTGGCGGGATGATCGTAAATTTCCGCAGGTGTCCCCACCTGTTCCACACGTCCTTTATTCATCACCACGATTTCATCGGAGACTTCCATCGCTTCTTCTTGGTCGTGGGTAACGAAAACTGTGGTAACATGCACTTCATCATGCAACCGACGCAACCAAGCGCGTAGGTCTTTACGAACTTTGGCATCCAGCGCACCAAACGGTTCATCCAGCAATAATACCTTGGGTTCTGCTGCCAGTGCCCTTGCTAAGGCTACCCTTTGCCGTTGACCGCCGGATAATTGTGATGGGTAGCGTTCGCCCAGCCCACTCAGTTGCACCAATTCCAGCAATTGTTCTACCCGCATCTTGATTTTTGCTTTTGGAACCTTGCGAATCTCCAAACCAAAAGCAATATTTTGCCGCACTGTCATGTGCTTAAATAAAGCATAGTGCTGAAATACAAACCCAATATTCCGTTCTTGCACGCTTTGATAGGTAGCATCCTTGCCAGTCAGCAAAATTTTGCCGCTATCTGGCATTTCCAAGCCAGCAATTAACCGCAACAGAGTAGACTTTCCTGAACCTGATGGTCCTAACAAAGCCACAAGCGAGCCACTTTCAATCTCCAGACTCACCCGATCAACCGCTTTGAAACTGCCAAACTGTTTGGATACGTTTTCAACTACTATGCCCACTGGTAGGAACCTCTGCAAATAATCTACGGCTTTTTGATGGGTTTTTCGTATATTATATATACCATAAGCAGCATACTCTTGGGTGTAAAAGTTTTAATACTCTGTTGTTGTAGTTAGTGTTTAGTAGTTAGTAGAGACGCGATTAATCGCGTCAGTGGTTATTTTTTTGAACACTCCTCCCCCAATCCCCGATCCCCGATCCCCACTCCCCTACTTTGCGAAACATTAAGGAATATTGCAATTCCGTGAAATCCTGAGAGTGACAGAGAAATCCGCTAAAACTCCGTGATACGATGCTTTCGGTAAATGTGAAGATTGGGAGTAGACCTTTGACACTACGGGTTGCTGTTGTTGGGTCAGGCCCAGCTGGCTCATCTGCCGCAGAGACTTTGGCGAAAGCTGGGATTGAAACCTACCTGTTTGAGCGCAAGCTAGACAATGCCAAGCCATGTGGCGGTGCAATTCCCCTGTGCATGGTCAGTGAATTTGACCTGCCCAAGGATATCATCGATCGCCAAGTGCGGAAGATGAAAATGATTTCACCCTCCAATCGTGAGGTTGATATCAATCTCGAAAAAGAAGAAGAATATATAGGAATGTGTCGTCGCGAAGTGCTAGATGGTTATCTGCGAAATCGCGCGGCAAAATTAGGCGCACATTTAATAAATGCCACCGTTCATAAACTTGATATTCCCACAAACAACACTGACCCCTATACCATCCATTATGTAGACCATACAGAAGGTGGTGCCCAGGGCATTACCAAAACCCTGAAAGTTGATTTAATTATCGGGGCGGATGGAGCCAATTCCCGTATTGCCAAGGAAATTGATGCTGGGGATTACAATTATGCGATCGCTTTTCAAGAGCGCATTCGCCTACCCCAAGAGCAAATGGTCTATTACAACGACCTAGCGGAAATGTACGTCGGTGACGACGTTTCTACCGATTTCTACGCTTGGGTTTTCCCCAAATACGACCACGTAGCTGTTGGCACCGGCACGATGCACGTTAACAAAGCCAGCATCAAACAATTGCAAGCTGGTATCCGCGCCCGTGCTGCCCGCAAGCTGATAGGCGGCCAAATTATTAAAGTAGAAGCACACCCCATTCCCGAACATCCCCGTCCCCGCCGCGTTGTCGGTCGTGTGGCTTTGGTTGGAGATGCTGCGGGCTATGTTACCAAGTCTTCTGGCGAAGGCATTTACTTTGCTGCCAAGTCCGGGCGGATGTGTGCTGACACTATTGTGGAAATGTCCAACGGCGGTACTCGCATCCCCACGGAAGCTGACCTCAAGGTTTACCTGAAGCGCTGGGATAAGAAATACGGACTCACCTACAAGGTTCTAGACCTCCTGCAAACCGTCTTTTATCGTTCCGATGCCACCCGTGAGGCATTTGTGGAAATGTGTGCTGACCTTGATGTGCAGCGGCTGACTTTTGATAGCTACCTGTATAAAACGGTTGTGCCAGCTAATCCCATCACCCAGCTCAAAATTACTGCCAAGACAATTGGTAGCTTAATTCGCGGTAATGCTCTCGCTCCGTAGTCGGAAAATACAGAGACTTAGGGAATTAGAAAAAACACAAGATGCACCTGATTCGGGGGAGTTCTCCGCTTTAGGTGCGTCTAGTTTTCAGAAGCTCCAGTTTCACTGCACTCCCACAACATCCACCTAATACCATTTCTCTAAAAGATTTTTAGACTTGACCTATTGACCTATAAATTCTATAGAGTTACAATTCTCCTTAAGAATTTGTTTATAAAACTATGTTCGTAAAGCAGCTATCTCTACAACTATTTTCTAGCCTTCTATTAGGGCTAGGGCTGCTATTGCGCCTTGGGCGCAAATAGATTTTACATGTTCTAAATAAGTTTTTGTTGATTGAAATCAGCATGTAATTCTTTTGAGGAATCGCTACTGGTGGATTAAACAGATAATGCTTAATTGCCAATGATACTAATTTAAGGATGCAAAGATTTTGGAATGCGGCAAAGTGCTTGACGCAAAAAGTTCTCTGTCATTTCAACCTTTGCTTATACCACTAAGAATACATATTGAAACAATACTTGTTGGAGATTTTTATGCAACTACATCTGCTGCTGGAGGCATTTCTACGACTACCTGTGGGTTCTCAGGTTTGGACAATGTGGCAACCTGACAGCCCAAATTTTTCTGTAATACCTTATGCCACCACGCCTCATAACAACGATCGACAACAAAGGAAAAAACGAACGTGTTGAAGAATCCTGCAACAAAATATCGCCCATTTGCACCGATTAATTTAAGCGAACGCACTTGGACAAATAAAATCATTACTCATCCTCCCATTTGGTTGAGTACCGATTTACGAGATGGGAACCAGGCGTTAATTGAACCGATGAATGTAGAGCGTAAGTTACGCCTGTTTAATCTTTTAGTAAGCATTGGTTTCAAGGAAATTGAAGTTGCTTTTCCATCCGCTTCGCAAACCGACTTTGATTTTGTTCGATACTTGATTGAGCAGGAATTAATTCCTGATGATGTCACGATTCAAGTTTTGACACAAGCTAGAGAAGACTTGATTCGTCGCACCTTTGCAGCTTTAAGAGGAGCAAAAAGTGCGATCGTGCATTTGTACAATGCAACTTCTCCTGTATTTCGTCGCACCGTTTTTGGCTTAGATCGTCTGGAAACAATCAATCTGGCAGTTTCCGCAGCCAAACTATTTACTGAATTGGCAGCAGAACAACAACAGACAAATTGGCAATTTCAGTATTCGCCCGAAACCTTTACAGCAACAGAACTTGACTTTGCCAAAGAAATTTGCGATGCAGTTTTGGATATCTGGCAACCCACACCGCAGCACAAAGCCATTATCAATCTGCCTGCAACTGTAGAGATAGCGACACCGAATATATTTGCCGATCAAGTAGAGTGGATGCACCGCAACTTACAACGGAGAGATAGCATCATTATTAGCGTGCATCCGCATAACGATCGCGGTTGTGCAGTAGCAGCAGCAGAACTAGCCCAAATGGCAGGCGCAGAGAGGGTTGAGGGTTGTTTGTTTGGCAATGGCGAACGCACTGGTAATGTCGATTTAGTCACCCTGGCTTTGAATCTCTATACCCAAGGCATCCATCCTGGTTTGGATTTTTCCAACATTAACGAAGTGGCAAGAATTATTGAAGATTGTACGCAACTACCCATTCATCCCCGTCATCCCTATGTTGGTGACTTAGTGTTCACCGCTTTCTCCGGTTCCCATCAAGATGCAATCAAAAAAGGCTTTGCCGTACAAAAACCAGATGCCTTCTGGGAAGTTCCATACCTACCGCTCGATCCAGCAGATGTCGGACGCACATATGAATCTGTGGTACGGGTAAACAGTCAGTCTGGAAAAGGCGGGATCGCCTTCTTGCTGGAACGGGACTATGATTTAGTGCTGCCTCGACGCTTGCAGATAGAGTTTAGCCAAGTAGTACAAAGGGAAATGGATGCTTCTGGCAGAGAAATGTCCTCTTGCGATCTTTGGCAGTTGTTTGAGCAAGAGTATTTACAGGCATGTGCGCCGCTGAAATATTTAACTCACCAGTTATCTGAAACTGATGATTACAGTGGAGTGCAAAACATTTCAGTAAGATTGCAACTAAATGAGAAAATTATCACAGTTCACGGTCAAGGCAATGGGCCTATTGATGCTTTTGTCAATGCTCTAGGTTTGGGTGTGCGAATTCACCATTACGAAGAGCGATCGCGCAATGGTGGTAGTAATGCAAATGCGATCGCCTACATAGAGATTGCAGCTGATTTTATTCCAGGTTCATTATACGGAGTAGGTATTCACTCTAATATCGTTACAGCCTCGCTGCTTGCAATTTTGGGTGCAGTCAATCGCGCATTGCAGCGTATGAATGCACAGATGCAAGCAGAGATACTTTTGAGGCTGGGAGCAAGCTAGAGCTGTATCTTTAGCTATCTATTTGTCAATTGAGGGCGATCGCTTATGAAGTATTGTGGCTGTTTTCCAGCCTAAAAGAGCTATCGCTTGTCCTTTACAATCAGTGGTAACATCATAAAACTCAGCCACAGATGTCTGTTCTGGTAAATATCCAGCAACATCGCTTCGTCAGAGGAGTAGATAATGAAACGGAAAGTAAGTGCGATCGCTTATCTTAGTGCCATTCATCTTGCAAACTGTACCTCACCTCAAGAATCCGCTCAAAGTCCCTCACTAACGGCAAAAAGACCATGAGTGACTATATTGCTCAAGACGAGCTTATGTTATTCATTATGAAATTATGTTTAAAAACATACCATTGAGAACAAAAATATGGCAGGAAAAGAAATCCCTGATAGCGCTATTGAATTAGTCGCAAAACATATCAATACGCGAAGCAATAAAAACTATGGTATTCCTGTAATCGGACATGAAGAAAATATAGAAACTCCTCAAATATTTGAAATTATTCCCTTTGACCAGATTGATAATAGTAATAGACGATTTTAT
The DNA here is from genome assembly GCF_013388695.1 of Fischerella sp. Taxonomy (NCBI): domain Bacteria; kingdom Bacillati; phylum Cyanobacteriota; class Cyanophyceae; order Nostocales; family Hapalosiphonaceae; genus Fischerella; species Fischerella sp. Next base: position 204 of record NZ_JACAEU010000055.1, on the reverse strand, counting down.
GCAATAGATGGTAGCTACAATAGTGAGCAGTTTTATAATGGTTTGTCCATTGCGATTTATGCTGCTGGCTACATCTGCTTTCATCCAGGGTAAGCTCATCTAATTTGGTATAATTTAAGCTTGACAAATCAATTAAGATAAGCATAAGCAAAGATGTAAAAAACGCACTTGACTCAAGAGCAAGATCAATGAGATGACTTCAAT
>NZ_JACAEU010000054.1:0-16332 GCF_013388695.1 Fischerella sp. | reverse complement strand
CAAAGGAACTGGAGAAGTAAAAAGTAAAAAGGTAAAAGAAAAAATTCTTTCTTTTTACTTTTAGCTTTTAACCCTTCGCTGCGCCCCTTGGGCATGCTTTTGACTTATTTTTGCCCAATTCCCAATCCCCAATTCCCAATTCTCTCTTTTTAGGGGTTAGCCTATGGACTTAAAATTACGGGGAAAATCTGCGCTGGTAAGCGGTTCAACAGCAGGAATTGGTTTTGCGATCGCCCAAAATCTAGTACAAGAGGGTGCATCAGTTATTATCACTGGTCGAGCTGAGCAAAGAGTCGCAGAGGCGATAGATAAAATTAAACAAAGCAACCCTGAAGCTCAAGTTTCTGGGATTGTTGCCGATTTAGCAACAAAAGCAGGAGCAGAACAAGTCCTGCAACAGGTTTCTAGCATAGATATATTAGTCAACAATCTTGGTATTTACGAGCCAAAACCATTTGCAGAGATTACACCGAACTTATGAAAATAGATTTTGGTGCAACTGCTAGTGATTACGCAAAGTACCGTGCAGGCTTTCCCAGTTCATTTTTTAATAGACTGTCTGAATACGGTATTGGCTTACCCGCACAAACCATTATTGATATCGGCACAGGAACAGGAACACTAGCGCGTGGCTTTGCAACTAGAGGTTGTCATGTGATTGCCATAGATCCATCAGCAGCAATGCTCGAACAAGCGAAGCAGTTAGACCAATCTGCCAATGTCAAGATAGATTATCGGGTAGCAACTGCTGAGAATACAGGCTTGCAAGAGTCAAGCGCTGATGTTGTTACCGCTGGACAGTGCTGGCATTGGTTTGATCGTCCACGTGCTGTAGAGGAAGTTACTCGGATACTGCGAGCAAATGGCTACATCGTCATAGCTCATTTTGATTGGATACCCTTGAAAGGCAATGTGGTTGAAGCAACCGAACAACTAATAGAGGCACATAATCCAGCGTGGAACATGGGCGGTAGAAACGGTTTGTATCCTATGTGGTTACGAGATCTTGGAGATGGAGGATTCTGCGAAATACAAACATTCTCTTACGATGTATTTGTTCCTTACACCCATGAAGGCTGGCGCGGAAGAATTCGGGCTAGTGCTGGTGTGAAAGCCAGCTTGACACCAGACCAAGTAGAAGTATTTGACCGTGAACTTACGGCATTACTCCAAGCAAAATATCCAACGCCGATTCTTGAAGTTCACCACAGAGTTTTTGCTGCGATCGCCAAATCACCAAAGTCATAAGAAACATTTGAATAGTTTTGAAAGGTGAAAAAACCATGATTGAACTTTATGGTGGTGGAGAGAAAGGATACACCGATTACCCGACACTGGAAGTACAACAAGTGCATTAATCAAATAGATGTGAACTGGCTAAAAGTCGGGTATATTCCAACTGGGGAAGAAAGCATGTATATATACTCTCTTCCTTAATTGGCACGATCAATCAATCACCCATTCATCAAACAACAAGGGAATTGCATGAATCCAATTACTCAGGAATTGAACCTACAAGCCCAACCTCTGGATGTACCAAGCGCTATTTTTCAGCGTCGTTCCATCAAAACTTTCAAACCAGACCCCATTGCTCCAGAACTACTGAGACAATTAGTAGAGTTAACCGTCGCAGCACCCAGTAGCTTTAACATTCAAGACTGGCGGATTATTCTTGTGCAAGATGAAGCGCAAAAAGTCGCCCTCTCAGAAGCTGCTTGGAACCAAAAGCAAATTATCCAAGCACCTGTGACTTTTGTGTTTGCTGCTGATGCAATGGGTGGAGAAAAAGACTTGACACCGATTTACGAACAAGGTTTGCAAACTGGTGCTTGGCCAGAAGGCACGGTGAACTATTTCAAAACCGCTATTCCTCAATTTCAATCTGGACTGGGTAACAAGCGGCGCGAGTATGCGATTAAAGACGCGATGATTGCTGCAACTCATTTAGTCTTAGCAGCAGAAAGTTTAGGCTTGTCTACCTGCTTTATGAATGGCTGGATTGAAGATAAGGTGAAGGCAGTAATTGGTGCTACGGACGATCCAAATTTGGCGATCGCAGTTCTTGTTCCGGTTGGATATGCAGCCGAACCACGTCTAAACCCCGGTCGTTTGCCATTTTCTCACAATGTCTTTGTAGATAGGGTTGGAAATCCTTATCAAGATTAGATAAGCTCAACTTTTGCTATGCGGCATGACTTCAGTTTGCCGCGTAGCATGATTCTGCCAATCCTTTTTGATTAGTTATTCTTACCTTTGTGTCTTAGTGTCTACCCTGCGGGAAGCCGCTGCGCGTCTATGTGGTTTAAAAAGAGATTATTTTCACCACCAAGACACCAAGACACCAAGTAAAATGGGACATCTTTTGTTGTTTGGAAATGCAATGCGATCGCACTGAGAAAATATTTGCGAATAAACGTTAGGCTTGCCTAAACAATCTCAAACTCCAAATTCTGACTCTTCAAAAAATCATGAGTGAAATGGTCTACCAAATTTGTATCACTCAATTCTAAATTATAAAAATCCACAACTTCATGCTCAAAATATGGTCCCGCGTGCCAAGTTCCCACTTCTAACTTGATAAAACAATTCCCTGGAATGCGGAAGGCTGCAATTTTTTCTAAATCTGGTTCATCCACATTATGATTGGGAGGACAAACCGCAATCAACCAATCTTTTCCTGCCAATGAACCCAGACATTGAGTACATTGTACATGGCGAGTAATTTTATGAAATTTCCGCCCTCGACGTTCCAAGCGCATGATGTAAAAACGGGGTGTACCTTTGTCCAGTACTAATTGAGCATCTTCTGCATCAAAGGTTTTACCGTCTTGACTCGGAAAAATCACCTGTCCGTAACGACGAAAGTTTTCTGGTGTTATCCATTGTGCCTGTAATTGTTTTACTGTATTTGATGAGTTCATAGGTAGGGTTCTACTCTAGAATCTATGATATTAAAAAAAGTTACGCTTACTCTTTGTAAATTCATATCTTTTGTCTAATGTCAATATATAACCTGCGGCTTATTTAGTTTGTTGGCGATCGCGATATAATTGTCAAATTAATTACATTATTTTGGTGGCAACCATATCTGTACACAAATGATAATCATGACGATTTCGTTATATATGTGTGTTTAAAATCATACCTAAGATAGATTTTTGGACAAAAGTTCTCAAAAACACAGTTTTTTGGTAACATTTTCGTCGGGTTACGACTCAAGATTGAGGTTTTCAGTACCAGGTTTGCTAGTAGAATCGAGTTATTAAGTTTTGTTGCCAGTGTTAAGCAATTTAAACTGCTCAGCACTTAGTATGTATTTTCCGAAGCTTCTGTTAGAAGCTCTAAGACTGGAAAACGCTAAAGAGAGGATTTCACAAAATGGCATTTACACAGCCCCCCCTTCCTTTTCCAATGGATGCTTTAGAGCAATATGGTATGAAAGCTGAAACTTTCGAGTACCATTATGGCAAGCATCACAAGGCTTATGTAGATAACCTGAACAAGCTGACTGAAGGCACAGAACTTGCTGATAAGCCTCTGGAAGAGGTGATCCAAATCTCGTTTAAAGATTCCTCGAAGACAGGAATCTTTAATAACGCTGCCCAAGTTTGGAACCATACATTCTTCTGGAACTGCCTAAAGCCAGCAGGTGGTGGTCAACCTAAGGGTGATTTAGCTTCCAAAATTGAAAAAGATTTTGGTAGTTTTGACAAATTCAAAGAAGAGTTTTCCAACGCCGCAGCAACTCAATTTGGTAGTGGTTGGGCTTGGTTGGTAGATGATAATGGTACTTTAAAAGTCACCAAAACACCTAACGCAGAAAACCCTCTCGTTCATGGACAAAAAGCACTTCTCACCTTGGATGTTTGGGAACACGCTTACTACATTGATTACCGCAATGCTCGTCCTGCGTTCATCAAGAACTTCCTGGATAATTTAGTCAACTGGGATTTTGCTGCTGAACAATACGCTAAAGCTTAATTAGCTGTCAAATTTGCTCTGCTTGGTGAGAGTTACTTTTTTAAGTACTGTCAAATCAGAACATCATTTGATTCATTAAAACTGAAGACAGTCACGATGTCATCGTGACTGTTTTTGATTCAAATTGTATTAAAGCAACCTATATCTTCAACAATTGGGAAATTCAAAACATGGATAGCAAACAATTAGCCCAATACATGGAAGCAACTGATAGCATTGCCAAGCCTTGGCTGATGGTACAGCTGCGACTGAAGAAACTGGAAGAACTGCGAGAAGCACTTTCAGAAAATGAGTATGCGGATGCTTTGGCAGACATTCACCAAGATTTAATGAATTTAGGTGAATGGTGGCACGGTATCGAAGATCAGGTATTTTGATTAGTCAAGGGTCATTGGTCATTAGTCATTGGTCTTTCACAAATGACTAATGACAGATGACTAATGACAAAATGTGTGATGATAACCTAAGTGGTTGGCGCATTGATAACGGTGTTTTGAGTAATGGACTATAAGGAAGCAGGAGTTGATGTTGAGGCTGGTCGAGCGTTTGTAACTCAAATTCGCAACTTGGTTCACAGCACTTTTAGACAGGGAGTGCTGGGTGGACTGGGTGGCTTTAGTGGCTACTTTCAATTACCCACAGGCTACAAGGAACCTGTTTTAGTTTCTGGGACTGATGGTGTGGGTACAAAGCTCAAAATTGCTCAAGTTCTCAACTGTCATGACACCGTTGGTATTGATTTGGTGGCGATGTGCGTTAACGACGTGTTGACATCTGGTGCAGAACCGCTGTTTTTTTTAGATTATTTGGCGACTGGGAAGCTAGACAAAGAACAGTTAACTCAAGTAGTGGCGGGTATCGCCTCTGGTTGCAAACAAGCTGGTTGTGCGTTGTTGGGAGGAGAAACGGCAGAAATGCCTGGTTTCTACCAAGCGGGTGAGTATGATTTGGCTGGGTTTTGTGTAGGAGTTGTAGAAAAAAGCCAGCTGCTTGATGGTTCTCAGGTACAAGTAGGAGATTTAGCGATCGCCCTTGCTAGTGCTGGTGTTCATAGCAATGGCTATAGTTTGGTGAGAAAAATTATCAGCGATCGCGGATTTGCCTGGAACGATACCCCAGATTTACTCGCTGGTAAAACTTTAGGAGAGACTTTTCTCACACCTACTCGCATTTACGTTAAACCTGTTCTGGCTGCACGTCAAGCGGGGTTAGAAATTCACGGTATGGCTCACATCACAGGCGGTGGGTTGCCAGAAAATTTACCTAGATGTTTGGGGCAAGGGCAAGCGATTAAAATAGACCCTAGCAGTTGGTCAATTCCGCCTGTATTTCAATGGCTAGCTGAGGCTGGTTCCGTCAGTCCTCAAGCAATGTATCACACCTTCAATATGGGAATAGGTTTTGTATTACTAGTACCTCCCCAACAAATACAACAAGCAATTACTCATTTTGAGTCACAAAATGTTGCGGTTCATATTATTGGTGAAGTAATTACTGGTTCAGGCGAATTAGTAGGACTACCTGAATAAATGCTAAATTTAACACTCTCAGCCAAGTTTTTCTCTTGTCTTAGTGAGTGTTTTTTTGACTCAATCCATAAATATTGCAGTCATTCTTTCCGCAAAATTTTTATGTGGAAATAACGGTAATATTGGGCAATATTTCTTACTTTTACTGATATTGGCAATCGAAAATACTCATGACTGCTCGCATTTGAATTTGCTAACGTAGTCTTAACATATTGAAAAATTTTACCAACCAAGCCCAAAAAAAGGGCTGCCAACACTAGAAGAAGGTGCTGGTATTTTCCTAGATATGGATATGAAGTGTTGGAGTGTTAACTATCACCTATTTTAGTGACAGAGGGGGTTATGGCTGTCAATTTTGTCCGTACTGCTTTTACTGATAAAGAATCCTTAGAGGAAGTATTTCAAAACATTGATGCTCAAAGTTGTCCGAAGTACTTCAACTTTCACATGCACACCGTCCACTCTGATGGAAGATTGCAGCCAAGTGCATTGATGCAACAAGCGATCGCGATCGGCTTGGAAGGGATGGCAATCACCGATCATCATAGTATTTCTGGTTATCAAGCAGCACTAAGCTGGTTGGATGATTGGAAGTGGAACCACCCAGGTGCAAAGGTTCCTCACCTTTGGACTGGTGTAGAAATTAATGCCCATTTATTGGGTGTAGAGGTTCACATCTTAGCTTATGCGTTCGATCCCGAACACACCAGCATCAAACCATATATCCAAAGAAGAATTGCTACTGGGGAAGAATATAAAGCAACTAATGTCATTGCTTCGATTCAAAAAGCAGGTGGACTAGCAGTGCTTGCTCACCCAGCACGTTACAGGCGATCGCACTTAGATTTGATTCCTGCTGCTGCTGAAATTGGTATTAATGGTGTGGAAGCTTTCTACGCCTACAATAATCCTAACCCTTGGCGGCCGAGTGCTTTAGAATCGCAACAAGTGCAACGGTTAGCTGCTGAATACGGACTTTACAATACCTGTGGTACTGATACTCATGGTTTAAGCCTGTTGCAGCGATTGTAATCATGAAGTTAATGTATTTTCGACTTACTCCTGGTTCAACCAGCCAGGGGATTAATTAAAGTTTGAGTTTACATATAATGCATTTTTATCTTCTTCCTCTTCTTCCTTTGTGTCCTTTGTGCCCTTTGTGGTTAACTAAAAAAATGCTAGACTAGACCACAGCAATCCGATTTGAGTTGTAAGATTTTTTTGGAAACAAACCACAAAGGACGCAAAGTACACAAAGATAAAGATACAAAGAGAGATTTTCAGTAACGATTTAGGTAGGATTGCTATCACTAAGAAATCCAACCAAAAGCAGCAGCTACAACCCGAAAGCCACATAACCGCAGTCCACCATCTGCTTCGTTCCAGCTGCGACTGGCGCAACGACAAAGTTCAGGAGTAAAACTCCAAGAACCACCCCGCAGTACCCGGCGATGCATATCTCCGCCAATTTCCCAGACGCTTCCATCACCAGGAGCACCATAGTAATTTTTATGCCAAGGGTCAGCGCACCATTCCCAAACTAACCCATGCATATCATACAATCCAAAGGCATTTGCTATACCAAAACTGCCTACAGGTGTTGTTTCTTTGCGGTTGTTGCTCTTTGTTTCTGAAGATTCGCCGCTACTACAATTTGCGAACTCAGCAGTAATTGTTTCACCAAAGTGGAAAGGTGTTGTTGTACCAGCGCGACAAGCATATTCCCATTCGGCTTCGCTGGGTAAACGATAATGTCGTCCAGTTTTTTTCCACAGTCGTGCACAAAATTCTACCGCTTCGTGCCAAGATACATTTTCTACTGGTCGATTTGCACCTTTGAATTTCGATGGATAGGGATTCAAAGATTGTTTGATTTTGGGTAAAGCTGCTACTGCCTTCCACTGTGCTTGTGTAACAGGATATTTACCCATAAAAAAAGGTTCAATGCTGACTTGATGTTGCGGACGTTCGCTTGCATCTCCTTCATCTTCACTTGAACCCATCACGAAAGTACCGCTGGGGATAGCTACCATATCCATAGTTATCCCATTTCCCAAATCTTCTGCATAGTACTTAGCTGTACTATAGTTCTGACTAATTTTCCTACCTTTGGCGTCTACTGTTACCGTTGCAAATTCAAACGCTTCCAAGGCAGGAAATGCAGGTGTGATTGATTGTGAGGTTGTTGTAGAGAATTGCGCTCGGGTAGGCGTGAGAATTTGCGGTACAGTTGGGACAACAGAAGATGCAAAATCAGATTTTTTCGCATGTAAATCTTTGAGAACTTCTGCCGCTGATTGATACCTTTCTGATGCTAAATGTTTGAGTAATTTATCCAGAATTTGCCCTAAATCTTGGCTAACACTAATGCCTTTTTCTTGCACAACTTCTCGCCATAACCATTTGCAACTCATGGGATCAAAAAGGCGATCGCGCATCTGTCCATAAGTATCTGTTACAGGCAAACATTTAGTCAAAAGCCGCACACAAGTTACACCCAAAGCGTATAGATCGCTGGCGTGGCAAGCAAATCCAGCCATTTGCTCGCTAGGTGCATAACCGAGTGTATAAAGGACTGTGGCTTGTCTAGCTAAACTCGTTTGCGTTACCTGTTTAGCACCACCAAAATCAATTAATACCAGTCTGCCATCCGTTTGACGGCGGATAATATTTTCGGGTTTGATATCGCGATGAATGACGTTGCGTGAATGGATGAATTGTAGAACTGGCAATAAATCGGCTAAAAGTTCTCGAATTTTTTCTTCAGTAAAAGTTTGTTGCTGAACTTCTATGGAGAGAGTATTTCCTTGAATAAATTCTTGTACCAGATACAAGCATGTACCTTGTTCAAAGTAAGCAAGCAATCTCGGAATTTGCAGATGATTTTCTCCTAGTTCATATAATCGAAAAGCCTCTTCTTTGAATAATTCTGCTGCTTTGATGCGTTCGGAAGTTCCATGAACTTGCGGAAAAAATTGCTTGATGACACAAGGAGCATTGAGTCTATCAACGTCTTCTGCTGCATAAGTTCTACTAAATCCACCTTCACCTAATAATCTTAATACGCGGTAACGGTTTCGCAGCAATCCGCCAAAGTTGCTATGTCCGCAACTAATGCAAAACCTATTGCCATCAGCGTTGAAGGGATTTGAGCAATTGGGATTTTGGCAGATTTGCATATCGGAGCCAGCGATTACATCTTCTCCAGAGTAAGCCCAACACTATCTATATGGCATCGAAAACAGATATATGGACAAACAAACACAAACAAATTCTCATCTGGCAACACCCACACACAATATCGTACAGATGAAGAATTTCTTTATTTACTTGTGTATCTGTACCTTAGAACTTTTTAAATATAAATATGACCACACGAATTTCCACTTTACAAAGAATATTACTGGAGCCTTTTGCTGTTGTCAAGAGCTTGTGACGAGAGGGGCATTGGGCATTGGGCATTGGGCATCGGGCATAGTTAACAACCACTAACCACTAACTACTAACCAATGACCAATGACTATTTTTTTTCAGATGAAGCGCGAATCAATTCAGCGACAAAAGCGATGAGTGCAGATACTAAAATCAAGATGACGCTGAGAGCGTTGATATCGGGTTTGACTCCTGTTCTGATGCGGCTGAAAATTTCCATTGGTAGGGTACTGGCACCACTGCTAGCAGTGAAAGTGGCGATGAGAAAGTCATCCAAACTCAGGACAAATGCCAACAGACACCCAGCGATGATACCAGGCATTAACTGGGGTAATAATACTTTTGTGAAAGCTTGCACTGGTGTAGCTCCTAAGTCTAGTGCAGCTTCTTCTAGATGGGGATTTAAGTTAGTTAGCCTGGATGAAACAACTAAACCAACGTAGGCGAGACAGAATACTATATGCGCTGCGATAATAGTCCATATACTCAAAGGAATAGCAAATGCTGCCAGAAAAACTAAGGTGGCTACGGCGATCGCAATATCAGGAATAATCAAGGGTAGGTAAGAAATACCGCGATACAACGCTTTACCCGGAAATTGATAACGCGCCAATCCTACAGCCATCAAAGTTCCCAGCACTGCTGAAATACCTACGGCACTAAAAGCTACGATTAAACTGTTTTTCAATGCTAATAAAATCCGTTCATCGCTGAATAAATGGCGATACCAATCTAAAGTAAAACCTTGCCATGTGGCACTATAAGGCGACTGATTGAAACTGTAAAAGGCAAGTACCAAGATTGGCAGGTACATGAAAACAAATGTAATTAACGAGAAAACCGCTTGCCAAGATAAGACACGCGGTTTTTTTGTTGATGGAGATATACTCACGTTCATAAGCTCTATTTTATAGCTCGTGATAATACCATATTTAGCTTCAAAATTCAATAGTCGTTTTGTTGTTTGTTGGTGGTTGGTAGTTGTTTGGAACCAACAACGAACAACTAACCACTAACAACTAACAACTAACCCCTTTTTCTAGACAAATCTGCGATCGCCATCAGTAATTGATCTGCGTCCAGTGGCTTGGCGATGTGGATTTGAAAACCAGCTGCTAATACCTGTGAGCGATCGCTATTTCCGGCGTAGGCAGTGAGCGCGATCGCTGGTATATTGCCGCCGCGTTCTGGTGACATGGCTCTAATTTGATGAATCAAACCGTAGCCATCTATCTCAGGCATCCCGACATCACTAATTAAGAGATCGTGCTGCGACTGTGCTAGCACAGCTAAAGCTGCGCCTGCTGATGCTGCAACAGTTACTGTTGCTCCATATTCTTTTAACAAATAGCAAAGAAAATCTCGCGTATCGGTGTCATCATCAACTATTAGTATCCGCAGTCCAGCTAAGGATGAAGGAGTATCTTTTCCCTCTCTCCCTGTCTCCCCCTCTCCCTCTATCTTCTTCATCAGGGGCAACTTGACGGTGAATGTTGCTCCTTGCCCTTCTCCCGGACTATCTGCCGTAACGATACCGCCGTGCAATTCAACCAAGTGGTGAACTATTGCCAATCCTAGTCCCAGTCCGCCAAATTTCCTAGTTGTACTGCTATCTGCTTGACGGAAGTATTCAAATACATAGGGCAGAAACTCAGGTGCGATACCAAGGCCTGTGTCTGTGACTGTGATTTGGGCATAGGGGATTGGTGATTGGGGATTGGTGATTGGGGATTGGGAAAACTCTTTCCCAGTCCCCAGTCTCTTTGATAGGCGTACTTCTACTTTGCCGCCATCAGGTGTGAATTTAACGGCGTTGGAAAGTAAATTGCTAACGATTTGCTGCAAGCGATTGAAATCACCCCAGACGATGTAAGAAGAGGGGGGGATGGGGGGATGGGGGGATGGGGAGAAATTCTCCCACTCTCTCCCTCTCCCACTCTCTCCGGAAGAGGGTATATACTCAAGTTGAATTTTTTTGGTTTGTGCGGCTAATCGTACTGTTTCCAAAGCCGCATCAATTACAGATGTTAAATCTACCGCAGCATTATTTAAGCTCAGCTTACCTCGAAGAATGCGGGAAACATCTAACAAGTCATCAATCAGTTGAATCTGTAACTTTGCATTTCGCTCGATGGTATCCAAAGCACGTCCTGTAGCTGCTGGATCTAGCTTGCGGCTTTTGAGTAGTTTTGTCCAACCAAGGATGGGGTTGAGGGGCGATCGCAATTCGTGGGAGAGAATAGCTAGAAATTGATCCTTGATCCGGTTTGCTGCTTCTGCTTCTGCACGGGCGGCTTTTTCTCGCTCTAACAACTGGGCGCGTTGTGCTTCGATCTGTTTTTGATCGTGAATATCGGTACAAGTGCCGAACCATTTGACGATATGTCCTTGGTTATCTCTGAGGGGATAGGCCCTTGCTAAATGCCAACGATATGTGTCATCACTAGCTCTCTTGAAACGCTGTTCACACTCGAAGAGTGTTCCTGCTTGCACTGATTGCTGCCATCGTTGGATAATTACTTTTAGATCTTCAGGATGCAGCACTTTTTGCCATCCATATCCAAGAGTTTCCTCTAGGCTTAAGCCTGTGTAATCGATCCACCGCTGATTAACGTAATCTGCCAAGCCTCGTGCATTTGTAGTCCAGACCATTTCGGGGATAGCCTCAGCAAGCGTGCGATAGCGTTCTTCACTTTGACGCAGTGCTTCATCGGTGTGCTTGCGCTGGGTAATGTCTTGAGTTGTACCCATCATCCGTACTGGCTTGCCCATTGCATCGTATAAACACCGACCTTTGGCTGCGATCCAATGCACGCTACCATCAGGCCAAATCGTGCGGTATTCAATATCACAATCAATTTTTCCTTCCAGAGTGCTGGTGACTGCTTCATGGATGCGATCGCGATCGTCTGGATGTAAACAATTCAAAAAAAGTTCGTAACTCATTTCCGTGTTGGCAGGGAGTCCAAACAACTGCTTACACTTTGGAGTCCACACGAGTGTATTGGTATTGAGATTCCAAAACCACATTCCCAACTCAGCAGCTGCTGTTGCCAATCGAATGCGTTCTTCACTTTCTCGCAAATTTGCTTCTACTTGTTTGCGATCGCTAATATCGGCGGTGACACCAACTACCCTTACTAGGCGATCGTTTTCATCCCGCACTGCCAATCCCCGATCTTCCACCCAAATATAGTGGCCATCTTTGTGACGAATGCGGTACTGAGTACAAAAACGGTTTCCCTTTGCCAGACTAGCTGTGAAGTCGTCATGAGCTTTTTGTAAGTCACCGGCATAGATGCGCGATCGCCACCATTTTGAAGTCGGCTCAGTTTCTGCTAAGGTATAGCCTAAAAGCTCAGTCAGACCCTGAGTCCTTTCTAAAGTATCATTCTGAATATCCCAATCGTAAATTAGGCAATTAACTGCTGCTGCCGCTAGTTCAAATCGTTCATAACTCTGCCGCAGGGCAAATTCTGTACGCCGTTGCTCGGTAATATCCTCTGCCAGATTTGCTAATGCCGTAATTTCCGCAAAAGTTGTGACAACGGCATAGGGTGTATTTTCTCCTGGTAGAAACAGAGGTTGTGAGTTAACTAATAGCCAGACTAGTTGACCATGTGGTCGATCTAAACCCATAACAACATTCAAACAAGCTTTGCCCGTATGTAGAGCAACCATAGCTGGATGAGTTGCATCAGAAAAAGGAGAACCATCTTCACAAATAGCTTTGCAGGGCAGATCTAACCAATTACGCCCGATTAACTGCTCTGCTGTCAGTCCTAAAATACGCTCAGCTATGGGATTGCAAGCCTGGATGCTACCATTGGCAAGTTGAAGCACCATTGCCTGTTCTTCGTAGGCGATTGCTGTCAGCTTGGCTTGTCCATTTGCCTGCTGCTGTCGAGCTAAATTGCGATCGGCCAGTTGTTTTAGAGACTGTTCAAAGTCTGGCATTTTTTATTATAGTTACAAAAATATGTAAAACTTTATTCACGCCTATCTCTTATGACATATATCTTATTCTAAAATCCTCTATCTTGAGAGTGAGGGTAAATAATAAATATTATTTATTTCTTGAACTTAGATAATTATTTTAACAGACCTCTTGCAGAAGTCCGGGAAAGTATCAAAGATATGAAGTTTTTCCTTTTCCGTACCTTTGAAATTCACAACGACCTCTCCAGAAGAAACTTTTGCTAGCTCAGTCTCTGAAAAAATATCACAACGGCAGCATCAGCATCCGTGTTCTGTCATCTCTTCAGCTTTTGTCACGCCATTGTCCAGTTATGTCTCATTGTTAGTTGTAGTTCACAAAAACCTTTTGATTTATACCTACCAACTTGCATAAAAGTCAACTCCACCTAATGAAAGAGTTAATCGAGATTTTGATTGTCTAAAGTAAATTTAAGTAGTTGGTAGTTTCCCACTAACCACTATCTACTCACAGCCAACACTAGTCATAAATTTATTCACGCTGACTTACTAGACTTACTAAGCGATCTTTGAATTGAAAAAGAGTGAGATAATTCTATGAATACTCAGGAAAAAAATCAAATAAACCAACCTGTAAGTGAAGATTGGCATGCTCAAGAAGAACCAAACGTTAAGGAACAAAACTTAACAGTAAATCCAGGCGACAGAATTGATCGATCTCAAACAATTGAAGAGAAAAGCAAGCAGGTTGCGGTAGATGTTCCTGACATTACGGGAGACTGGATTAAAGTACCCACTTACTTTATTGTGGAATATCCAAATGGTGAAAAAAAGGCACTCCACCATGTCAAGGATGCCGAAGAAATTTCTGATGTAATTCGACAAGCACGGGTTGATGAAAACGGAAATCGGATTTGGTGGTAATTAGTTGTTTGTTGTGTGTTGTTTGTTGTTTGGTGTTGGTTGTTTGGAACAACTACCAACCACCAACCACTAACTACTAACCACTAACCACTAACCACTAACCACTAACTACCAACTACCAACCAATTTTAAGATTATTGGAGTATCTACCGCAATGGTAAACCTTATAGTTGCTGACAAGCTAAATTACCGCAGTACGCAAGAACTCAAAAATGAACTACTGGAACTAGTTAAAGGTCGAGATACAGAACCTTTAAAGACTAAAGTAAATTTTTACAATCAAGAATTGCAGTTGTATTTTGAAGAATTAAGCCGACGCAATCCTTTTCCTGTAGTTGCAGATCAATTACCAATTGTGCTTGGTGTGTGGGCACCGATATGGTCTACTATACCTTTCCACGATAGTTTGCCAGGACGGATAGGCGAACAGTCTTATCAAATTTTTCATGACGATGGCTTCTATGCTAATATTGCCCGTTATGCACCAGGTCATCAGTCGTCTTTCTGGCAAAAAGTTGCATCAAAGTTACCTACTTACGATTTCATGGTGATGCAAAGATATGCAGTTCGCAATGATAACTGGTGCATTCAAAATGTAGGAATTTTTCAAGCATTTAGAAACAGAGAAATTCCTCTAACCATTGATGATGCTGATAATTGGTTTACTGATGTAGTTAACTCTAAAGTTAAGCCAGATCTGGAAAAAGGTGAATTACCAAAAACACTCAAATTAGAGAATTTGGACAAAAATACAATCAAGAAATTTGAAAAAACATACTTAGCCAGTCCGCTGTTTGAGCATGTATATGTAGATCGTGATTTGCGGCTTGTGAAAACGCAACGAGAACCGTCACAGCGACCGAGTTACACAATTGCTGTTCGCAGGCGATGATAATTTATGTTATTGCTACAAAGACAAGTTACTGGCGCTGGCGGCTACAACTACTTACTATTTTTGCCTCAAGGCTATCAAACAGAAGAGTCTGTTTGGCCGATGATTTTATTTCTGCACGGTGCGGGAGAACGAGGTTCTAATCTAGAGTATGTCAAAACGCACGGAGCTGACGGGGCGACAACAAGAGCTACGATGCAGACAGAATAAGCCTCATAGCCCTCTGACCACGTTGATAATACTTCTGTATAAGCTTTTTAGGTACTTTGTCGCCCCGTCAGCCAATCCTGATAACTATAAATAGGAAGTAGTCGGATGAAGGGATGAGTAGAGATAATGAAGAAGAGAGGAACAAATAACAAATGACGAATAACAAATGGAAAATAATAAATCATCAATCATTAGGTTAGAAAATATCTTTAAAATCTACGGCAGTGGTGAAACGGAAGTCAAAGCGCTAAATGATGTCAGCTTAATTATTGAACAGGGTGAATATTGTGCGATTATGGGAGCGTCTGGTTCTGGTAAATCCACAGCTATGAATATTATTGGTTGTCTGGATCGCCCCACATCAGGGCATTATTATTTAGATAACCTCGATGTGGCACAGATGGATGATACCGAACTGGCACACATTCGCAACAAAAAAATAGGGTTTGTCTTCCAGCAATTCCACCTCCTGTCTCAGCTATCAGCACTAGAAAATGTAATGTTGCCAATGGTGTATGCTGGTGTGAACTCTGGTGAAAGACGCGATCGCGCTGCTGAAGCACTGACAAGAGTAGGCTTGGAAAAACGTCTCAACAACAAACCCAATCAACTTTCAGGGGGACAGCAACAACGGGTGGCGATCGCCCGTGCTATAGTTAACCATCCGGTGTTACTGCTAGCCGATGAACCTACTGGCGCACTTGATTCACGTACCACCCAAGAAGTATTATCTATCTTCGGTGAACTTAATGCCACTGGTATCACAGTCGTCATGGTAACTCATGAACCAGATGTTGCCCGTCAAACACAACGTATTGTTTGGTTCCGCGATGGTGAAGTGGTACACTCACACATGATGCCAGCTGACTTGAGTCACATGGCAGTGTCTTGACTTTTGGTTAGTGGTTAATGGTTAGTCGTTAGTAGTCGATAATTATCTACTAACTACTAACTACTATCTACTAACTCATACTTAAAGATTTGCATTTTGAATTTTTAATTTTTAATTGTTTAGGGGCTTGTACCCGAAAATAAAGACCCTGTCCTTAAGGACGGGGACTAACTAAAAATTTTTATTTCTTCTTAATTTTGCATTTTGAATTTTGAATTTTCAATTGTTTCGGTCAACAAGTTCTCAAACGAGTCAAACAGTCTCAGCAACAATCTCGCTTAACAACCATCTGGGTTGATGGCGGCTTTGATGGCGAACCTTTCATGCAGTGGGTGATGAATTTTTGCCGTTGGATTATCCAAGTGGTTCTGCGACCGGAGGAAACCAAGGGCTTTACCGTACTCAAAAAACGTTGGCTGGCTCGTCGAGCGGACTTTTGGTTGGTTTATGGGATGTCGGCGATTAGTTCGCGATTATGAATTATTACCCGAAACATCAGAGACTTTTTTATATATTGCCATGATCCGCATTATGGT
>NZ_JACAEU010000011.1:0-31396 GCF_013388695.1 Fischerella sp. | reverse complement strand
GGCATTGGGCATTGGGCATTGGGCATTGGGCATTGGGCATCGGGCATTGAAAATAACCAACAACCAACAACCACCAACCACCAACCAACCACTAACTACTAACTACTAACTACTAACTACTAACTCTTGACTCTTGACCCTTGACTCTTGACTCTTGACAAATAACTTAACAAAGCTTCTGCCTGAGGCGCTCAGATTGTACAGTGAAATCAATTAGCCTCATACATTGGCAATTGATAACATAAAGGGAAAAAACTCATGGTTCAACGTGGTTCTAAAGTACGCATTCTCCGCCCAGAATCTTACTGGTTTCAGGATGTAGGAACTGTAGCATCTATTGAGCAAGGCGGCACCAGCAGATATCCAGTAATTGTCCGATTTGAGAAGGTAAATTATGCTGGCGTCAATACCAATAACTTCGCTCAAGATGAGTTGGTAGAGGTTGAAGCACCAAAAGCGAAAGCGAAAAAAGCCTAAGGGATAGAAACCTCTACAAAAGTTTGATGGGGTGATTTTCGGGAGTAGGAAGCAGTGGGTAAAGAATCAAGGCTTTGATTCAATACTCACTATTTACTGCTCCCTATATTAATGTCTGCCAAATCTGCTAAAAAATCATAAGTACTTGTCAAAATTAGCTTAGATGCCTGAACTGCCTGAAGTTGAAACAGTCCGGCGGGGTCTAAATCAATTGACCCTCAATCAAGAAATTACGGGTGGAGACGTGTTATTGCATCGCACGATCGCTTACCCGTTGTCAGTAGATGATTTTGTTGCCTTCATCCAGGGAAGTGCGATCGCTACTTGGCATCGTCGCGGTAAATATCTTCTGGCTGAACTTACCCCTTCTCTTGGGGAGGAAGGGGAACTCGGGGCCCCCACGACCGACAGGGAGTGGGAATTAGGGGCGAGGGGGAGAGTGGGAGAGGGGGAAAAATTAGGAGAGGGAGATGGGAACAGAGGGAGAGGAGGGGAAATGAACAATTCAAAATTACTCTCCCACTCCTCCACTCCTCCACTCCTCCACTCCTCCACTCCCTCAGCTGGCTGGCTAGGTGTTCACCTGCGAATGACCGGTCAACTATTATGGCTGCATCGAGATGAACCATTACACAAGCACACACGGGTAAGGTTATTTTTTAAAGATGATTGGGAATTACGCTTTGTTGACCAGCGTACCTTTGGTCAAATGTGGTGGGTTCCCCCAAAACAAGCACCAGAAAGTATCATTACTGGTTTAGCAAAACTGGCAGCAGATCCATTTTCACCAGAATTTACAACTGAGTATCTGGCAGAAAAACTGCCACACAGCCGCCGTCCCATTAAAACTGCCCTGCTAGATCAAGCTGTGGTAGCGGGATTAGGTAATATATATGCCGATGAAGCATTATTTCTCAGTGGTATACTGCCAGAAACACCGTGTGCAGATGTACAGCCAGAGCAAATAGAAAGGTTGCGATCGGCAATAATTAAAGTGTTAGAAGCCAGTATCGAAGCTGGTGGCACAACTTTTAGTAATTTTCTCAACGTCAAGGGTGTTAATGGTAATTATGGCGGTGTGGCATGGGTTTACAACCGTGCCGGAGAAGCCTGTCGTGTTTGCGGAAGTGCTATTCAACGGACGAGGCTAGCTGGAAGATCCAGTCATTTTTGCATCCAGTGTCAGCGATGAAGAATTAAAAATTAAAAATTGAAAAGGTTTTAGCTGATTGCTAGCAAGCTAGTATAAAAATTAGATGCGCTGAAGGTTGTTGATCGTTGATGCTTGTTTGTTCCAAACAACAAACAACAAATAACAAACAACATTCCTATTTTGGATTTTGAAATGCTCACCATTTGAGATTTCGATGAGTCCAAATCCAGTAGCTGTAAAAGTGAATTTGGTATCAAACGCAAGGTGAAAGCAGTGTAGAAAATTTCCCCACTAACTTAGAAAACAGTAACTCATAGCTCAACAGAGACTGAGTGCAAGCTAGAATCCTGTATAAAAGCAATCGATTTACTCAAGAGGGGAATTTATGCCTGTCAAGAGAGGAGATATGGTTCGCGTGATCCGCGAAAAGCTGGAAAACAGTCTAGAAGCAAAAGCTAGCGATCCTCGCTTACCTGCTTATTTATTTGATAGCAAAGGCGAGATTGTAGATATCAAGGGCGATTATGCCTTTGTAAAGTTCGGAAAAGTACCAACACCAAATATTTGGTTGCGTTTAGATCAACTTGAAGAGTTTAAGTAGAGTTTAAGTAAAATATCATGTATACTTCCCCTTCCTCCCCAATTCTGTGTTACTCACCCCGAGTCACCGTCATCGGTGCTGGTAGAGTTGGCAGTACCCTTGCCCAACGCATTGCGGAGAAAAACCTAGCAGATGTGGTGTTGCTGGATATCGTTCAGGGAATGCCCCAGGGACTGGCGCTAGATTTGATGGAGGCAAGGGGAATTGAACTGCACAACCGTAAAATTATCGGCACTAACGATTATGCCGATACAACTGGTTCGGAAATCGTGGTGATTACGGCAGGGTTTCCCCGCAAACCCGGCATGAGTCGAGATGATTTACTACGGACAAATGCCAAGATTGTCGTAGAAGCAGCTAAGAATGCGATCGCCCACTCTCCCAATGCCATAATTATTGTCGTCACCAATCCTTTGGATGTGATGACTTATTTAGCGTGGCAAGCAACAGAATTACCGCGCGATCGCATTATGGGTATGGCAGGCGTGTTAGACTCGGCACGCTTTGAAACCTTCATTGCAATGGAACTTGGAGTTTTGCCTCGTGATGTCAAGGCGATGGTACTGGGTAGCCACGGCGATTTAATGGTTCCCTTGCCGCGTTTTGCGACTGTTAACGGCATCCCAGTTACAGAATTGTTGGAAACAGACACAATTGAACGCTTGGTAGAACGGACGCGTAACGGTGGCGCAGAAATTGTTGAATTGATGCAGACAGGCGGCGCTTTCTTTGCCCCAGCTTCTGCTACCTGCGTTATGGTGGAATCGATATTGCTGAATCAGTCGCGTTTGTTACCTGTGGCAACGTATCTTCAGGGAGAATACGGTTTAGAAGATGTTGTAATTGGCGTTCCTTGTCGGTTGGGATGCGGTGGAATTGAGAGTGTGTTGGAATTGAGTCTTAGCGATGAGGAGAGGGCAGCGCTTCAAGCTTCAGCGCGATCGGTGCGTCAGAATATTGACCGGGCACAGGAGATTTTGATGGTGGCAAAATAATCTTTATTGGTCAGGTGACGAGATGTTGATTTTCATCTTTCTATTTCCTCACTAACCTAACCAGATAAATTATTTAGAGTAAAAAAGCTTACAAAGGCGATACTGACTTCAAAGTGTCGCCTTTTTTATTGATAAATATAGGACTTACGCATTGACAGAAAATACCAAACATGGCGCATGAATTTCAGCCATTAGAGATTAGTTTTTCGACGCTTTTAAGCGATCACCAACCATCAAAGGGTAATTCTAAAAAGCCTGAAACAACCAAATTTCGTTAATACACATGATGGTCTATTTGTACAGTGCGTAAGTCCTAACTATATAACTATTCAACAATTAAAAGCAATTTACGTTATAAAAAGAATAATGAGGACTCTTCGTAAAAAACGTAACGCCCTACGTCAATCATTAGCGGTGTTTCGCTACAGTGGACGAGCGATCGCTTTTATTTCCTGCGTGACTTAAGAAAAAAATCTCCCCGCTAGATTAGGAGCTAGCGGGGATGCGATCAATTTGGGCGTAGCCACTGAAAATCAACTGTTTACCTTGAGTTTCTAATCGGTTGAGCCGCATCGTGATGCCATCGAGATCAAAGCGTTCCAAATCGACCATGCGATCCAAAATTTGAGCCAATGCGATGCTCAAGCTTTGAGAGATGTCTCGTTGAGATTCTGGCACCATGTCTGCTTCAAACTTCGGGTTACAGAAAGCAAGGCGACGCCGTCGCTCAATCATTATGGTTGCACTCAGGCTAATCGGCACGAGTTCGCCGTTGCTTAGGTTAGCCTTAGCCCAAATCTGCACCCGATTGTTGGACAACAGCTGTAGCTGGACGGCTTCAAAGGAGACCAACTCACCGCCAGATATATAGGTTAAGTCAGGCAGGGAGAGGTTCACCAGACGCTTTTTCACCAGTTCAGCCTTAAAAGCGTGGTTGATGTCTGCTTCTGAGAGGGTGACATGAGCAACGGCTTGGGTGGGTTGCTTGAGAGTGAGTTTGCCGCTCAAAACGCCGCTAAAGTCAATCGCTACGGCGTCAGTCTCGAAGGATACTTCTTCCGCCCTGAAATCATTGCGGATGACAAGCCCACGACCGCTCATTTTGAAGCTATCGATGCTGCCCTGCAAGAGTTTACTGGAAGGATGGCATTGGACAAAAACTTCTACTGACTCGCTTTGAGTAAATAAGTAGCGAATCGTTTTGCTGGCAACGGTGTTGAGTAAGCGCTCTCCCCAATCGCTGCCAGTGGGATTAGTTAAACCAGTAAAGCTGCCAAACATAGAGTTTACCTCCACAAAACTTCTTCGACTCAATATGGATGCCAGGGAGCTATTTGGGGAGGTAATCAAGCAGTGCTTTACCCAGAAACTGCGCCTGAATCAAGTCTCCACTCATGCTTGAGCAATTGCTGGTACGTCATTTCCCGAATCATCATCTGCTTATATAGCATGAGCAAAAACGTCTGGGCTTGTTCACGGGACATATGCTGCACTTGGTCGGCAAAGGAACGGATGCTAAATTCTTGCTCTAAAGATAATTTGATCGGCTGATTCATCGCTGGCTCCTGTGCCAAACTGGGGTGAAGAGGGTCAATGCTAGCTAGATATCTTGGTCTGATCCTCAATACCTAACTATTGTTACGCTTAGCTGACAGCAAATGCAGTCATCAGTGTCAGGGCAACGAACAGGATAGCTATTGCTCCTTGGAAGACATAACGCTGCTGCTGTTCTGGTGAGGGATACTCTGCTCTGGACATACCAGGCTGAATTGCGTAGTTATTGATGATTCCCTCATCATCTACTACGTAGCCAGGTGCGAGAGGTAGATTAAGCAATTGACTACCCTCTCTGCGTGTACGCGCTTGAACTTCAGCGGGGATCAACTCACTACCATCACTACGATGATGTGCTATTGCTTTGTTCGATTTTTTTCCTGCTCTTAGCTCTCCTTTTTGGTTGAAATGCATCTCCAATGGTTCGCAGATATACACCTCAGCCTCCATAAAGAAGCTATCGGCAATCTTACACTCATCTAGGTTGAGGGTTGTCCCTTTTTTATCGGTGTAGCGCATGGGTGTTACCTCGTGTGAAGTTTATTGGTATAGAAGCTGATGTAGATTAATCCTCTTAGTCGGCTAATGGGTCAACTCCCATATTGACGACAGCATTCCGCAGCACCGTAATTTGTTGACCAAAGTCAAGCTGCTTGATGGCTTCTAGTACCTGCACCACATCGCGAGAGGGCTGGTAGCTTGGGGGCATTGGGACTACTAAACCTTTGACCATCAATTCCGACAATTCATACCAGAAAGCTAACTTAGTGTTAGCGCTCCAAATCCCGTAGGAGCGACTAATCTGGGTGTTTCTGTTGGCAGCTAAGTCTCGCATCACTTCTAATTGCTGAGTATGAGACATTTGCTTGATTTGATCGAGCACACCTTCGGCTAATTGCAAGCGAGCTGCTCCTGTGGCGGCTGGCGTGATGGAATGACCCATCTCAGTGTAGATATACCAGAGCAGTGCCAGTTGGTCATCCACGCTCAGGCGCTTAAGTAAAGCGGTGGTAGTAGACACACCATCAGCCAGATCGGTGCTGGAATTAAAGGCGAATCGGTTTGAAGTGGACTCTGTTGTAAAGCTCATATTTGTACCAAAGATGTTTGATGACTGTTCATGCAACTATCTGTGCAATTGAAGGTGATATTCCTTCACCGACAGAATTCGTCTTCAACCTACAGGATTCCCCAGAAGTGGAGAAAACCTTGACTGGAGAAGACTTCAATTAAGATGACAGCTAAAAAGCCTATCATCGCTAGGCGACCGTTCCAAATTTCGGACTGAGGAGTAAAGCCCCAGCGCCAAGCATTGCGTTCATTTGAAATCACCTGTGTAACTTTTGTAGTGTCTGACATAATTAGTGCTCCAAACTTTTCAATTTCTTGAAGATATCGCTAGCCTATAATTTCTTTCCCCGGCTGCATATCACTTCATAACTTTATTGGCATCCATCTTGTCTACTTCGGAACGAGTAGCGTTGTCGCTTTTACATATTTTAAGTATACTTCACAATTTTTAATTTTTACAAAATTACAAATAATAAATAAAAAATAAAATAGATTTTTTGTATTAAAACCTTACTGGGTAAAGGTTTAAATCTGGAGATGCACTTCGTCACAACTACACTAATTTTTCCCTATTCCTATTAAAGGGTTGTTTTACCTGAAAAATAACCCGAATAATAATAAGCAGAATGGTGATTATAAGAAGTTAATGTAGAATTTAGTCGTATTCTTTCAAGCTATTGCTTCCCCTGGCACTAGCGAAGAATTACAAGCTATAGAATTAGATTCCTATCAATGTGCAAATTTCTAAATATTAATTTGGTGTTGGTGACACAAGCACCTTTTTAATCGGTGAGATTTTTGAAAGTCAAAATTTTAGTAGTTCTGAAGTGTTTTTATTCTAAAAGCCATTCTAAATAAGAATTCTAGGGATAAAGTTGCAGATATTTATACCGCACATTACTTTTGGATTATGTTATGATGAAATCATCGAGAATTATTTTCGGCTACGTGATTGAACTTTATAAACAAAAGCCTCTCCGAATCTAAATCTCTACACCCTTTGATTCAGGAGGTGTTTTATGTCAATTTATGTCGGCAATCTATCTTATGAGGTTGAAGAATATGACCTTAAACAGATCTTTTCAAAATATGGATCTGTTAAGAAAATTCAAGTATCTACGAACAATAAAACTGGTGAGAAGAAAGGATTTGCCGTTGTAGAAATGGAAACAGGCACCGAAGAAGCGGCGGCAATTCGGGCGCTGAGAGGCATTGAGTGGATGGGTCGTAGCCTCAAAGTTAATAGAGCTAGGACTAAGTACACCATTTTCTAAATCCGCAACGAATTGAGCGATCTATTGAATCAAGCTTTAAGGAGTTCGATATAGTTAAATACCTAAAAGCTTTGGGAATCAAAAATATAGAGATTTTAGGTCTTAATTGGAAAGAATAATTGTGGATTCAACTACAAATAAATTACCGCCGCCGTCTCTAGTGAAATATGAGTCGGATTTCAACAAAAAATCATATTAAAAAAATGCAAGTTTTATTGAAGAGGTCGAGTCAAGCACTGACTCATCCTACAATTGGTAACAGCAAAGGGAATACAGCCATATATATCTGGCAATCCATGATGAGTAAGCATACTTGCCCTTGCTGTTCATACACCTTACTCCGTCATATACGTTTGGGAGGTATTTACTGGCGTTGTAGCCATTGTTATCAAGAAATGCCAGTTTATACTCTTTAGATTAGGAAATAAAATCTGCACTTGCAAGTCAGCGAAAGACGTGCAAGGCTCAATGTGGAATCCCACAAGCATAATTAAAGATTTTGTGTTAAGGTTAGACTATCGAGAATTATTTTCGGCTATGTGATTGACACTACAGCCACCTTCCCGAATCTAAATCTCTACACCCTGTTAGATTCTGGAGATATTTTATGTCAATCTATGTCGGTAATCTATCTTATGAAGTTGAAGAAGATGACCTCAAACAGATCTTTTCAGAATATGGATCTGTTAAAAGAGTTCGATTGCCTATGAACCGGGAAACTGGTGAAAGGAGAGGATTCGCTTTCGTAGAAATGAGAACAGACGCTGAAGAAACAGCAGCAATTCAGGCGCTTTTAGGCGCTGAGTGGAAGGGCCGTAGCCTTAAAGTGAATAAAGCTATTACTAAGATAGATAGAAGTTCGTCGTGCAATTTGTAGGACGTGTATTGCACTGGAAGCACTTGATATGTCGTTAAGAGTGTAGGATATTTTCTTCCTGCTGGTAAACCTCACTCTTGCGATCGCACAGTCAAAAATTGGTAGCATGTCTGTCGCAACTCTGGGTGACTCCCATGCTTAGCACATGTCATTGTAAAAGAGGGTTCGGGATTCGCAGAGAAATGAATCATTCGTCTAGAGCGATCGCATTTTGATTTCTAATCCCTTTTAATTTTAATGACGAATTGTACTTAAGAATTGTACTTAAGTTAACGGGTTTTATACTCCCGTGAGGTTTAAATGAATTTTGAAATACCTACAGTTGTCTCGCCTGGCTTTGCTCGTTTTGTAGCTTCAGAACTGGAACCAAAGTCATTAAAGAAAAAAGACATAATTAAATGCTTAAAAGCTTTGGGAATCAGAAATTCAGAGGTTTTAAGCCTGAAGTGGAAAGAAGAATTGTGGAATCTATTACAAACAGCCGCCAAATTGCCGGCACTGTCTCTAGTTAAACCTGCAATTTCTAAATATCAGTTGAATGCCAATGACAGGAACTGAATATCTAGATTTAATCGCGAGCTAAATAGGCGTCACCTAATAGGGCAGGGTTCTTCCAGATGTAAGGAAAAATCGTCATTCTGAAACACCTCTTGCTGGCGGTAGTAATTATTTTTCTGCTATCAGGAAATCTATCATGAACAACGCTTCTGTTCCCATCTACCAAACCCCGTCTCTTAATGGTTTAAGGGTGCTTATAGTAGATAATAACCCCGACTGTGTTGAGTTAATCAGAGTAATTCTTCAAGAGTTTTCGATATTAGTAAAAGTAGCCACGTCCGCAAGAGAAGCTTTGGAAGTATTGGCGAACTGGCAAGTAGATGTTTTAATTTCTGAGATTGCTATGCCAAGTGAAGACGGTTACTCTCTAATTCGCAAAATCAGAATTGTTGAAGAACGTCAAAATCTCAAGCTTCTTCCAGCTATTGCCTTGACAGCTTCTGTTACGGAAAAAGTATGCGATGAAGCTCTTAGTTCAGGTTTTCAAGTGTATGCAGAAAAACCGATTGAACCAGATGAGTTGGTAGCAAATGTAACTTATCTTGCTAGAACAATCGAAGAAATGGCACTGGCATCTTGATCAAACGACGAATTAAGGGCAGTGATTGGAAGAGCGATCGCTTTTATTTCCTCCATGACTTACCGATCGCTAACATCAGTATTTCAGCTTGATAATTCACTACCAACGACAAACTATATAACTATTCGGCAATTACGGGCGAATTACGTTATAAAAAGAATAATGAGGATTATTCGTAAAAAACGTAACGCCCTACGCCAATCGCTGGCGGTGTTTCGCTACAGTGGACGAGCGATCGCATTAGTATGGACTACTAGCCGTTCCCTCACCATCAGCCTTGGCATTCTAACTTTGGTGGCTGGTCTGTTACCAGCTGCTGTAGCTTATATCGGTAAATTAATTGTCGATGCGGTTGTAGAGACGCGAAATTTCGCGTCTCTACATAATGTCAATAGCTATCATCCTCTGCTGTATGTAGGATTGGAAGCTATTGCTGTGGCTTTACTTGCAGGTAGTCAAAGGGGACTCACAGTTTGTCAGTCGCTGTTGCGGGTGTTACTCGGTCAACGGGTGAATGAACTTATCCTGGAAAAAGCCCTAACTCTGGAACTAACACAATTTGAGGACTCAGAATTTTATGATAAAATGACTAACGCCCGGCGAGAAGCTTCCACTCGTCCTCTCTCGTTGGTAAACCGCACCTTTGGCTTGGTACAAAGCGCCCTTTCACTCATCACCTACGGTGCTTTGTTGGTGCAATTTTCAATTTGGGCGGTGATGATACTGATATTGGCAGCTATGCCTGCATTCATTGCCGAAACGAAATTTGCAGGAGAAGCTTTTCGCCTGCTTCGTTGGCGTGCACCAGAAACCCGCCAGCAGCATTACCTAGAAACATTGGCTGCTAGGGAAGACTTTGCCAAAGAAGTAAAACTCTACCAGTTAGGAGAAATGTTGCTGGAACGTTACCGCGACATCTTCAATCAACTTTACGACGAAGATCGCGATTTGACGATACGGCGGGGACTGTGGGGATATTTGTTGAGTTTGCTAAGCACTGCCGCTTTTTACGTAGCATACGCTTGGATTGTTGTGGAAACGGTAGCGGGGAGAATTTCCTTGGGGGATATGACGATGTATCTCACCGTGTTCCGCCAAGGACAAACAACTTTTTCTGGTGCGCTGACTTCCATCGGTGGAATGTATGAGGACAACCTATATCTTTCTAATCTTTATGAATTCCTAGAAGAGGAAGTACCTAAGCCAAGTGGTAAAGCTACCAAAGGCATAAAGCCCAAAGATGGAATTCGCTTTGAGAATGTCACATTTACCTATCCGGGAAGTTCCCAACCTGCGCTGAAAAACATTTCTTTCCACCTCAAGCCCAAAGAAAAATTAGCCTTTGTTGGCGAAAACGGTTCTGGCAAAACTACTTTAATTAAATTACTGACTCGGCTTTACAACCCTGACTCTGGACGGATTTTACTAGATGGCTTGGACTTGCAAGAATGGGATGTAGAGGTGCTGCGGCAACGCATCGGTGTGATTTTTCAAAACTTTGTCCGCTACCAGTTTACGGTGGGGGAGAATATCGGTGTGGGGAATGTGGAACGCATGGAAGACAGAGAACTGTGGGAAATTGCTGCCGAAAAGGGCATGGCACTACCTTTTATTGAAAAACTGCCCGCAGGCTTCACCACTCAGTTGGGCAAGTGGTTCAAAGGAGGACAGGAACTTTCTGGCGGCCAGTGGCAGAAAATTGCCCTTGCCCGTGCTTTTATGCGAACTAACGCAGATATAGTAGTGCTAGATGAGCCAACATCGGCGATCGATGCCCAGGCTGAGTATGAGATTTTCAATCACTTTCGCACCCTGACAAAAAATCAGATGGTATTTTTAATATCTCACCGTTTTTCTACCGTACGGATGGCTGACAAAATTCTGGTGATTGAAGCAGGGGAAATTGTAGAACAGGGAACCCACGAAGAGTTATTGCAAGCTGGGGGGAGATATGCGAGGTTATTTTCTTTGCAAGCAGCCGGGTATCAGTAAGAGGATAGGGGAGATGGGGAGTAGTCAATTCAAAATTCAAAATTCAAAATTCAAAATTTTTAATTTTACATTTTTAATTCCCCGAAGGGGGGATGGGGAGAATAACAACCAACCACTAACCACTAACAACTAACCACTAACAATTAAGTTATGAAATTCATTTCTGAACCGTCGATACCTGTAAAAATTCAAAAGATGAAGGAACGGGTGCGTTGGCGTAACGCAAGTATTGTCTCGCGGGGTATTGACCAAACTTGCATGGCGATCGACGATCGCAACTCGGATAATCCAGAATTTTCTTTTATGGTCATTGGTGACAGCGGTTCTAGTGCTTCCTACCGACAACACAATCCTCAGCGAAAAGTTGCTGAACTGATGCTTCCGCAACGGGAAGAGTGTAGTTTTGTTTTGCACACGGGAGATGTAATTTATATTGTTGGTTCGCACGAATATTACCCGCAAAACTTTATCGAACCTTACCGCGAGTTTATTGTAGGCGGAGTAAACCCCAAACTCATTCCCTACGATCGCATGGTTTTTAAAACCCCAATCCTGCCAGTTCTCGGTAATCACGATTACTATGATGTACCGTTAATGTACCGACTGCTGGCAGGCAGTACACTACCACTACGTCGTTTGTTCCGCTACAAAGATATTGAAATCGGTTGGCATGGTTCCTACCAAGGAGATGCCTATGCACGAGCATTTCTTGATTATCTCAAAGCGTTCCATTCCAAACAGGAGTTAGAATTTCACCTCGACGAACACTACACAGCTAAAACAGACACGGGACGCTGTTTGCGCTACGAACCCGGACGTTTTACCCGCTTACCTAACCGCTATTACACGTTTCGTTACGGCGGTATTGACTTTTTCGCCCTGGACTCGAATACTTTTAACGAACCATCACCCCTACCCGCAACCAAAGAAGGAGAAAGCAGTCGCCGCCAACTGGAAAAGCGCCGCCACGAGATCGAAGAAGAGGAAATGCAAATTTTGGAAGTGTGCGATCGCCTTAACCCAGATAACCCCAAAGAAGCAGAAAAACTCGATGCTCTCAAAGCCAAACTATACCAAATCGATGAAGTCAAAATTGACATCGAAAAACAACTCGCATCCCACCACGAACCAGCCACAGATTTTGAACAATTAGAATGGCTAAAGCACAGGTTAATTGAGTCTTGGCATACTCAAGAAGTACGCGGACGGATAATTTATTTCCACCATCCCCCCTACGTTACCGAGGCGAGTAAGTGGCATCAAGCACAAACATTAGCAGTTCGTCGCCGCCTGCGCTGGGTATTCGATGGCGTCGCCCAAACCCTTGGTTCATTGACTCAAGGGCGTGCGATCGTTGATTTGATTTTAAACGGCCACGCTCACTGCCTAGAATATCTCCGCACCACTGATACCGGACACGCTGACTCTCACCTCAATTGTATAGTCTGTGGTGGTAGCGGGCGTCGTCCCCGGCGTCAACGACGGGAGGGATCGGAATTAATGGAGACTTTTGAGGACGTAACAGGTAGCCTTAACCGTAAAGTCGCGGATTCACTGCTTTTTGTTGGTCGTCATGGTTACGATGTCTTAAAGCGGCTTCCTTATTCATCCGTGCGGATTGATGTTAAAGATGGTTGTCCAGCTAAGTTTGTCGTCACACCGTTAGTTATCGAGCGCTTTCAGGGAGAGTGGTATAATCGCGAACTAGAACCATTTGAGATTTGACTGTAGATAAGCATCTGGTGAAAAAGAATGTAGGGACGTTCCGTGGAACTTCTCTACAAGGGTTGTGGCAATCGTATATTTAATTTCTGGAGATGTCTAATGTACGCTCAATTTTATAAAGACTACTCTCTAATTAAATCCTTATTTAATAATATTTGAGAAACCTTAACAATATATCTATTAAGCAAGTATTTTTGATTTGCGGAATAGGATAGCGATCGCTTGTATATTTTGACCTCCAGGTGGTTTCCCTCATGAGTACCTGCCGGGGATAATGGGGGATCTCCAAAGATTGAATTGTACTAACTTAACAGTATTGGGTTATTAGTAAATAGTTTCATCTAAATTGATAATTAGGTTAATTAAGCCAATAATGTTTGTGAAAGTTATGGAATTTTGACGATGTAAATCGTTATGTTTGAACATTTAAAACAGATAATTAAGGCTATGGTAGGATGAGCGTAAAAGCGCAAATATAGTTGTAGAAAAATTACAGAAGGTAAGTTCATGGCAGTACTCACAGGATTGACATTTGGTGGTAAAACTTGGACACCCAAATTCGCGCAGTCAATAGATGAACATAAATGCATCGGTTGTGGCAGATGCTTTAAAATTTGCGGACATGATGTGCTATTGTTGCGGGCAATGAACGAAGAAGGCGAATTTGTAGACGATGAAGATGATGATGAAATTGAAAAAAAAGTAATGACAGTTGCTCATCCAGAAAATTGTATTGGTTGTGGAGCTTGTTCAAGAATTTGTCCGAAAAACTGCTACACTCATGTTGAATTGAACAACTAAGAATGAGTAGTAGTTTTTGTTTTTAAAGGACAGCTCGTAGACAAGAGGAATAAGCATAGCAAGATAACTAGAGGGGAATGCTCTATTTTTTTATTAAAAATCCAAATAAAGTTCACAATAAACAAATTTGTGAATTGCAAATGTTAGTAATTAACAGATTTAAACTTGCTGCTAATATAGCCTCACAAACAGTTGCTTATATGAGCAACAGAATTATATATATGGAAGTTTTTAACAAGAAAGATTAAGTTAAAAGATGTTTAAATTTCCCCAACAATCTGGCGATCGCCTCGACAATTAATAAGTAACAGAACTTGGGTTCAGAAGGTGTAATACCATTAGCAATCCAACATGATTTGCAAAATGCTCCGTCTGGTTTGTTGTTGGTTGTTAGTGGTTAGTGGTTAGTTGTTTGTTGTACCCTACGGGAAGCGGAATAAAGCGCATCTATGGAATAAGCAACTAATAACTATCAACAATCAACAAAAAACTACCAACAACCTTGACAATTTCCAGGCTTAAACAAAATTATTCTCTTCTCTGGCGTGGGGTATACATCAAGAGTACAGGATACAACTTACTGGAATAAAACAGGCGAGAGTCACACCTTGAACGACGTTTTTCAGAGCAGGTATGTATGCAACAAATTCCTGTTTCGCTGTTAACCCTAGTTGCTGGGGTAATTATCACACTCTTCAGCCTTTGGGTTGGTCAACACCATAGTCTACTGCCGATACAGGCATCTGAACAAGCGCCTTTAGTAGACGGGTTTTTCAATATTATGGTGACAATTGCCACTGCTTTGTTTGTAGTGGTAGAAGGAACTATTTTGATTTTTTTGGTGAAGTTTCGTCACCGTAAGGGTGATGATACAGATGGTTCGCCAATTGAGGGTAACTTACCCTTAGAAGTATTTTGGACAGCAATTCCAACCATCATAGTCCTTGGCTTGGGGATTTATAGCGTTGATGTCTTTGGAAGAATGGGGGGGTTAGAAGTTGGCGGTAACAGCCATACCCCAGTTCATGTTGCCCAGATGCCAGGAAGTGCGATCGCGGCTACCCTCAGCGATCCCTCTGGGATGGAACCAGAAATGGCAGTGCCAGCAAATGACCCTGACATTGGTATTGGTGCAGGTGCTAACGAGAAAGGCCAAAGGGCAGACTTGGTTGTAGATGTCACGGGGATGCAGTTTGCTTGGATTTTCAACTATCCCGACAGTGGTGCTACAGCTGGTGAATTACACGTCCCAGTCGGCACTGACGTACAGCTTAATCTTTCTGCTACAGATGTGATCCACTCATTTTGGGTACCACAATTTCGCCTCAAGCAAGATGCAATTCCCGGAATACCCACCAAACTGCGATTTGTCGCAACTAAAGTTGGTACCTACCCCGTAGTTTGTACAGAATTGTGTGGTGGCTACCACGGTTCCATGAGGTCACAAGTAGTAGTCCATACTCCCGAAGAGTATGAAAGCTGGTTGGCAGAAAACCGCATCGCACAGCAGCCAGAAGGACTGAAACAAGCAGTTGCAGCAGTCAATAGTCATTAGTCATTGGTCATTAGTCATTAGCAAAGGACAAAGGACAAAGGACTAAAATATGACATTAGAAATTCCACAGAATCAACCACCTGGAAGTGAGTCCACTAGTGTTGTGGTTGCTGAATCCACTCATCATCACCAAGCGTGGAAATGGTATCACTACTTCACGTTTAATGTTGATCACAAGGTCATCGGCATTCAATATTTGGTGACGGCGTTTGTGTTCTATCTCATCGGTGGACTGATGGCGATCGCCATGCGTGCCGAATTAGCAACACCGGATGCAGATTTACTCGACCCAAACCTGTATAACGCTTTCATGACCAATCACGGAACGATCATGATTTTTTTGTGGATCGTCCCGAGTGCGATCGGGGGATTTGGCAACTTCCTAGTGCCATTGATGGTGGGTGCTAGGGATATGGCTTTCCCGAAACTAAATGCGATCGCTTTTTGGTTGAACCCACCCGCAGGTTTATTGGTGTTAGCTAGTTTCTTCTTCGGCGGTTCCCAATCTGGTTGGACAGCTTACCCACCTCTAAGCCTGGTGACTGCCCCCATTGCCCAATCGATGTGGATACTTGCCATTGTCTTGGTAGGAACTTCCTCAATTTTGGGTTCGCTGAACTTTGTCATCACCATCCTGTTTATGAAAGTTCCCAGCATGAAGTGGGATCAGGTTCCCTTATTCTGCTGGGCAATTTTAGCAACTTCTGTCTTAGCACTGCTATCTACACCAGTGTTAGCAGCAGGATTGGTACTGCTGTTGTTTGACCTCAACTTTGGTACTTCCTTCTTTAAACCAGATGCAGGCGGTAACGTCGTCATCTACCAACACCTGTTCTGGTTCTATTCCCACCCGGCAGTTTATCTGATGATTCTGCCCATCTTCGGCATTATGTCCGAAGTCATTCCTGTTCATGCCCGCAAACCAATCTTTGGATATAAAGCGATCGCCTATTCCAGCCTTGCTATCTGCCTGGTAGGTTTGTTCGTCTGGGTACACCATATGTTTACCAGTGGTACACCCGGCTGGATGCGGATGTTCTTCACCATCTCCACCCTAATCGTTGCCGTTCCCACTGGTGTAAAGATTTTTGGATGGGTTGCTACCCTCTGGGGCGGTAAAATCCGCTTTACCAGCGCCATGCTGTTTGCCGTTGGCTTGTTGTCCATGTTTGTCATGGGTGGCTTAAGCGGTGTCACGATGGGAACAGCACCTTTTGACGTTCACGTTCATGATACTTACTATGTAGTCGCACACTTCCACTACGTCTTATTTGGTGGTTCCGTATTTGGTATCTACGCTGGTATTTATCATTGGTTTCCCAAAATGACCGGACGGATGATGAATGAAACCTTGGGTCGCATTCATTTTATCCTCACCTTTATCGGTACTAATCTCACCTTTCTACCCATGCACGAATTGGGTTTGCAAGGAATGCCCCGTCGGGTGGCAATGTATGATCCGCAATTTACTCACCTCAACGAGATTTGTACCATCGGTGCATATATTTTGGGTTTATCAGTGATTCCCTTTACCATCAACATTCTTTGGAGTTGGGTTGCTGGTAAGAAAGCGGGTGACAATCCTTGGAATGCTTTGACTTTGGAATGGACAACTAGTTCGCCACCTTTAGTTGAAAACTGGGAAGTATTGCCTGTTGTCACTCATGGCCCTTATGACTACGGTGTGAATGAACATAGTTCTGAAGTTCAGCCAGTTGCTGTAAATAGTTAATGGTTAGTGGTTAGTGGTGAGTGGTTAGTGGTGAGTGGTTAGTGGTTAAAAATCAAATACTAACTACTAACTACTAGCTACTATTTACTAACTACTAGCTACTATCTACTAACTACTAGCTACTATCTACTAACTACTAGCTACTATCTACTAACTACTAGCTACTATCTACTAACTACTAGCTACTATCTACTAACTACTAACAATTAAACGATATGGCGATCGCAACAACGACAAGTCCAGCCCATCACGAGGAACATAAGGATTTACGAGTTTGGGGATTATTGACGTTTCTTGTATCGGAATCCTTGATGTTTGGTGGGTTTTTTGCCACTTATTTGTTCTTCCGAGGAAGTACCGAAGTTTGGCCGCCAGAAGGAACGGAAGTAGAGTTATTAGTACCGACAATTAACACCATCATTCTGGTTTCCAGTAGTTTCGTCATTCACTTTGGTGATACGGCGATTAAGAAGAATGACATTAAGGGAATGCGGACATGGTACATCCTCACTGCCATCATGGGCGCAATTTTCCTAGCTGGTCAGGTTTATGAATACATGACCTTAGGATATGGTTTGACTACCAACGTCTTCGCCAACTGTTTTTATATCATGACTGGGTTCCACGGTTTGCACGTTTTCGTGGGACTGCTGTTGATTTTGGGTGTATTGTGGCGATCGCGTCGTCCCGGTCACTATTCTGCGACCAAACACACTGGCATCGAAATGGCAGAAATTTACTGGCACTTCGTAGATATTATTTGGATTATTCTCTTCACACTGCTGTACATTTTGACTTTGTTTTAAAGGAAGAGTTAGTGGTTAGTGGTTAGTAGTTAGTTGTTTACTACTAACCACTATCTACTAACTACTAACCAAACAAAAGGAGGTTTTTATGCAAATTGATGCAGAGAGATTTTCTTGGTTTCAAGTGCCAGAGGAAATTAAAAAGTTATTGATATTAGCAGCCGAAAACTGGGAGAACACATCACAATCAGAAAAATATATGAATCAAGCTTTAGCCAAAACAGAAGATAACACAGAAGTTTTGGTAGCAGCATATAGATATTTTTACTATAAGAATAATTATCAAATGGCACTAAAAACAGTTCTTAAAGTTATAGATAAAATTAAAAAAGCAGACAAATTACCTGATGATTGGGAACAACTCCAGCCAATACTAACAAATCGGAAAGAAGATCCGTCAATTAGACTCTACATAAATGCTTATGCAGCATCAGGGTTAGTACTGGCAAAACTAGGAGAACTAGAAAAAGCAAAAGAAATCAGCACTAAAGTTAAAAGTATTGATGATAAAAACGACTTTGGCGCAGGCATATTACTTGATATTCTGACTCACCCACCGGAAGAAGAGTGAGTATTCCAAAACATGATTTTGGTCATAGGTTTAATTCATATCAGACGTAACTTATGAAACATAGAGATTGGCATGTCAATGGAGATGGCCAGTATCAAACCTGTAAATCTGTAAGAGCATGGGATTTATTAAGAGATAATTATCGCCTTTATCGATTTTTGACCGAATTAGAAGATATTCTCAATGAAGTTGAGGATCAAACCAGCCGTCTGCCAGAAATTCAGATGCTAGTAAGACAGTTGCTTGTTAATTCTTATTGGGTGCAAAGTCAATATTCAGCACCTTGTCCCAAAACTGGAACATCAGTTTTGCTTCTCTATGATGAATTAGGTTTTCCGTTAACTCTGCAAACAGCCACATTCGCACCAGGCACAAAATCGAATATTCATAATCACGGTACTTGGGGAGTAGTAGCAGTATTAAAAGGACAGGAAAAAAATACTTTTTGGCACCGAAACGCCAGCCGTGAATTTCCAGATAAAATTGAACAAACAGAAGAGTTAACTTTGTTACCTGGGGATATTATTAGCTTTACTCCTGATGCAATTCATTGTGTAGAAGCTGTTGGTGATGAACCAACTGTTACTTTTAATCTTTATGGTGAAACTGATCCAAAACAGCGATTTGAATATAATATATTGACTCATACTGCTAAAAAATTTTAATTAGTCAACCTCAATAATTATTAATTAAAAAATAATTAGAAAAACAATTAAAATTTAATTATGGTGAACAAGGCTATTTTTTTAATTTAGTTCATCATTGATAAATACTAATGAATTATTAATCACACAGACACTCAGAAAAATATTCTTTGTGTCTTGGAGTCTTAGTGGTTCAATTTTGCTTCTCAACTGTTAGAACTATTAGGAGTTACTGTAATGGCAAGAGTGATTTTTTATGAAAAACCAGGCTGTAAGAACAATACCAAACAAAAAACTCTATTAACAGCCGCAGGTCATGAAGTGATAGCGTATAACCTACTAACAGAACCCTGGACTGTTGAACGTTTGCGCTCATTTTTTAGCGATCGCCCTGTAGCCGAATGGTTTAACCGTGCTGCTCCCCGCGTACAATCAGGTGAGATAGTTCCTGAAAACATAGATGACCAAACAGCCTTGATGCTGATGCTCAAAGATCCCCTATTAATTCGCCGCCCTTTGATGGAAGTAGGCGATCGCCGTGAGGTGGGTTTCGATGCAGAGAAAATCGACGCTTGGATCGGCTTAAAGTCAAAAGATGCGACTCTCAAAGAAATAACTGAAAAGCTGATGAACCAAGATCTACAAATCTGTTCCCATAAGCACGGACACGAACACAAACACTAGGGACTGGGGATTAGGAAGACAAGGAGGACTTGGAGGGATGGGGTGATGGGGGATTTCGCGCGGACAGTCTCCCCACTATCCCTCTCCCTCGCCTACTTTGTCTTCTCAGAATTCCCAATAAGCTAAAGCATATTTAAATTGCATATTATATTTTCTCAATCTCTTGTGGGGTGTGCATCCTGCCTCCCAAGTTATGCAAATGAGATGTGGAACAGCTTACCCAGTCCCCAGTCCCTTGTACAAGTAATATTTTCTTTCCCTAACAAATTAAAATTTTTGTGAAGAGCACTTAAGTACGCTTGAATACTAGCGAGAAAATTGGTTATTTTGTTCCTTGCTTCTAGCAACAAGAGTCACTTGTTTATCTAGTAGCTCACGACGGCGTTCGCTCAACCTGAAAAGCCTATATTTTAAACTGTTTACCTTCTGCCAACTGAGTTGACCGCATACCTGCCTTCTTTATACTAGAGTCTTATGCTGACTCAATGAGTATCAGGGATTTAACTGATGGTGTCAAAAGTAAAAAGTACCATCAAAATTCTCGCGGAAGCTGCGGAATGTGGGGAGTATACAACATGCCCGAATTTCAACACAGCAAACTGTTATTTGGCAGACAAGTGTTAACTGAAAAACTATACCAGTTTATGAGTAAACAGCCGCTAACTGTTGTGTTGGGGGCTTCTAAAACTGGAAAATCTAGCTTAGTCCATAAGGGTTTGATTCCCTATCTCAAGCAGTTACAGTCAAAATCAAATCAACAGCAGTGGCATATTCTAGCGATTGTGTGTCCCAGCCATAAGCAAAACGTGGAGAACCTTGCTGCCCAGATAAAGATTTGGAGTCAAAACAATCCTCAGTCCAAACTGCTACTAGTTATCGATCAGTTGGAAGAACTGATAAATCTCTCTGGGGAAAAGCAAGAACGTGAAAAGTTGATCGAATTCTTGGCAAAAATTATAGCAAAGTATTCAGACAAATTGCGAATTATACTGATACTAAGAAGCGACTTTGAATTTCAATTTAGAAATTCTGTCTTAGAGCCATATTGGAATGCGGCTCGATTTGTCATTCCGACAATGATGTCAGAGAAACTGCATGCCTACACTGAGGAAGCAGTATCAGAAAGGATGCTGTATTTCCAGCTTTGCAGTTTGATAGAGAATTTTATTGATGAGGTAGCACACATGCCTGGAACACTACCTCTATTCTCTTTTACATTAACTGAACTCTACCTTAAATATCTCAAAAGTTTCACAGAAGCTAGAGGAAACAATCAGTTAATTACCCAAGAAAACAACGAAGAAATGGGTGGGGTACTACCCAGTCTCGTCGAAAGAGCTGATAGTGAATATGAGGCGTTAATCAAACAGGATAAATCCTACGAGCGAATTATCCGCTATGTCATGCTGCGAACGGTGGCTGTGAGTAATGGTAAGTTGGCTCGCAGACGAGTTTTATTATTGGAACTGGAGTATCCAGAACCACAAAACACACAAATCAAAGAGGTGATTCGGCGCTTTTGTGCAGCAGGTCTACTAGTTACAGGACGAGATATTGAGGGGAAACCTTATTTAGAACTAACTCATGATTTTTTACTACAAAGATGGCAAAAGTTGCTGGAGTGGAAACAAGAACATGAAGAAAGCTTTATTTTACAAAGGCAGCTAGCACCCGCAGCAATGGAGTGGAAAAGGCAGCAAAAGGCAAAATATCTCTGGAATAACAACCCAAGGCTTGAATTGCTCAAACAGGTACTTAACTCCAATGACAACTGGTTTAACCAGATAGAAATGGAGTTTGTACACCAAAGTATTGTGCAAAAATATAAAAACTCTGCTCTGTGTAAGAGCTTTACAATTGGTTTTAGCCTGTTGGCTATTATTGCTCTCGTTGTTAAAAGAGAGTCGCTAATAGCTCAAACCAATACTTTTAGAGAATCTAATGTTAGTAAAAGCGTTAGCGAAACTCACCATTTATGCGAAAATCAGCCACCTTCGTTAACACTCCCAATCCCTTGTCCTCCTGTATTGATTCCCAATACAACTACAGTTCCCAAAGGACAATATCGGACAATTCAACCTCATAGTACTATCTCGGCTTCTTCTACACCCCTACCAATTGTTATTGAAGATTTCTACACTAGAGGCAGCGAAATAACTGAGAGGAGCAATCAAGAAAAAGTTATCAAGAATTACAATCAGATCATTAGTAAAAATCCTCGCAATGCAACGGCTTATATAAATAGAGGCATTGCTTACTACAGACAGGGCAAGTACGACCAAGCTATTACCAATTACAATCAAGCCATTAGCATTAGCAAAAATGTCCATGCCTACATCAATAGAGGAATTGCCTATCACAGACAGGGCAAATATGAACTAGCTATTGCCGATTACAATCGGGCACTTGGTATTAATAAAAATAATGTTGACGCTTACATCAATAGAGGGATTACCTATCGCAGGCTGGGTTACTACGAACAAGCCCTTGCCGATTACCAACAAGCTCTTAGTATAGATAGTAACAATCCAGATGCTTATTATGCCCTAGGCCTTACTTACGCCCAATTAGGAAATAAGCAAGCAGCGGCTGAGAGTTATCGCAAAGCTGCAAATCTTTACCAGCAAAAAGGAAAGAAAAATTACCACAAGAGTGCATTGATGCGAATTAAAGAGCTTCAGCAATAGCCCCAATTTTATCAAAGCAACTTATACCGATTTAATAAATGTTTACAACACATCCTGATGTAGAGACGCGCCATGGCGCGTCTCTACAATGTCTATTTGTCGCATTATTTTTTCAAAATGGTATTAACTGATGTGCGATCGCCATGCAATCAAAAAAATTCCTTGAGGCATCTACATGCCTCAAGGTAATGCCGAATATTACATGCTTGCACTAGTATGCCGTACAGAAGTAATTTTGTAACGAGGAGTCTGATACCTAATATCAATTGACTCTAACTGCGCTATGGAGTAAGTATTTGGGAAATGAAGACATCCAAATTGAGGCATATCTTGAATTCAAAGTTCAGGATATGGTGCAAGTCACCTGACAAAGAATAGGTTGTGGCATCATATTTAATTAGACCTTACTAATAGAGGTTTGGTCAGAGAGGCGTTGTCTACTTGGTCGTGGGAACGCCTCTCTTATTTATATATTAGTATGACTTAGTCACATTAGCAATAGCATTTTTAATATTTTTAACTATTGATGCTTATTTAACACATCAATAGCTATACTGAATATGTTGCATTAGGATGTACTGCTTTGACTGAAAAAATGAGCCGGACGAGTGTCACAATTCCAGAATCACTCTTTGAGTGGTTTAAAGAGTATTGCAATAAGCAGAAGCGATCGGTGTCAGCCCAAATCAGCTTTATGATTGAGCAACTTAAAGAATCTGAAGAGAAAGAAGTCAACCGTGATTGATATGACATCTGTCAATTTGCGATCGCTTTCACGTTTGTGATGAATGTCTTCACGTTAATAAGGAACATCAAGACGTTGCTTACAAATGACTTGATGTTCTCTGTAAATGTGTTGACGTTAATAAGTAACGTCAAGACGTTGGTCACAAATGTCTTGATGTTCTCTATGGATGGATTGATGTTGGTGATGAATGCTGATTGTGTAAGTGCGTAGATGCTTAGCGGCTTCTCGGAACGCGATCGCCAATCAGCAACCAAAAACTTATGCAAATTTCTACTAAGTTTTGCAATTTGGAAGCAATAAGAACAAACAAATTGCTAAACTTCTTTGATTAAAAATCAAGTTATAACTATGGCTACTGCTAAAAATCCAAAATTTCCGAGTATCCTAATTAAGATTTGAAGTGTCAAAAGCGCGGACAATCGATAATTTATCTAGGGTTATAGTCAGGAGATTGTATGAAAAGCGACATAGCAATGGAACAATTGCGCCGCTATAAAGAATATGGAGAATCTGTACTGCAAAGCCTAGAGTTAGTATCACAAAATCCACCCCCCCAGGAAAGTTGGGTTCCTATTAGTGTTCATGAACACATCCAAAATTTGCAATCAGCTGGGCAAAGAGTAGTAAAACTTGCCTCTTCACCAGTGAAAATTGGCATCATGGGTGAATTTAGCAGTGGCAAAACTTTATTAATAGGTAGTCTGATTGGTTACGCTGATGCTTTGCCAGTCAGTGAAACTCCTACCACTGGTAACGTCACTGCTATTCACCTGCGTCAGCAACCAGATTTGCAAACAACGCAAATTGGCAAATACACCGTCGAATATTTGTCTGATGAGGGTGTGAAAGAATGTCTGCGCTTTATGCTACAGGAAATGGAAGTGCGAGTCAAAGCAGCAGAAGTATCTTTAACCCAAGTTGAATCCCTAAAAAATTTGCACCCCACCACTGTGATTGATAG
Organism: Fischerella sp.; assembly: GCF_013388695.1. Classification (NCBI taxonomy): domain Bacteria; kingdom Bacillati; phylum Cyanobacteriota; class Cyanophyceae; order Nostocales; family Hapalosiphonaceae; genus Fischerella; species Fischerella sp. Next base: position 7,350 of record NZ_JACAEU010000011.1, on the reverse strand, counting down.
CAACGGTATCTTGAGATGGTGCGAACAAGTTTGGAGTCAGACGCAAAGTATAGAACTGCGATCGCTACTGCGAGAGTTAGTAGTATTCATGCGTACCTACAACGCCTACGGCAAGCATATTTGCGGTAAAAGCTACCAGATTGACCATACTACCGCGAAAAAAGGGCTGAGATTAACTGAGCCACCCATGAATATCTTAGAACTCAACTTTACACAACTACCACCACCTCCCCAAACGTGGGCAAATTTCGCCCAACCATCAGCAACAGATTTGCAGAACAGCTTTTCTCTAATCCGCCGTATCGATGTCACAGTTGAGGTATCAAAAGAAGTTTGGGATTTATCTTCCCTACAAGGGACAAATGAGTTCGTACTCTTAGACTTTCCCGGTTTGGGATCTGCGGATTCTGGGGTGCGGGATGCCTTTTTATCGCTGCGGGAACTCAGAGATGTCCAAACTATTCTGCTGCTACTCAATGGCAGATATCCAGGCGGTGCGATCGCATCTAAAATTCGCACAATGCTGGAACGGGACAAGGGACAAGACTTAAGAGATAGAATCATCGTTGGTGTGGGGCGCTTCAACCAACTCCCCCTCACCTCAAGTGACGAACGTACTCTTGATGAGCTTGTAGACGAGCCGTTACTTTCAGAAGAAACTATTTTAGAACGCCTCAGCATCCTTCAACTTACCATTGCCAGCGCCAGCAATTTAACCACAGAGAAAAAAAATATTGTCCTGCTGTCTCAACTCCACGGCTTAACTAAACTTGCCGAACTGTCTTCACTAGTGCAAGTATGCTCCCCAGAGTTTCTCCCCGAACTCGACATCCCCAACAAACCCCAGGAAGTGGAATTGCGGGAGAAATGGCAACAACTGAGTCAAATGCTACCCGCCTCTAGCACCTTGCCAAAACAACTCAGTGACTTTGCTGAAGATGGCGGAACTAGCAGGTTGCGCTCACTACTCAAAGACCACGTAGCCCAACATGGCATGAAACAACTTGTAGAAGACACCCAAAGGGCTGCGGAAGCTTTGCAACAAGAGCAAGACAACCTCAAAACTCTCCTCGAACAAATCCCAGCATACATCCCCGTTGAAGAAAACCCGGCTTTCACCGAACTCCGGGAAGCGATTGAAAATTTAGTAACTATCTACAGACAATTTCAAGAAGAGTTAGAAAAACAACCTATTTTAAAGAACCGCAACGGCATAGCTGTCAGTGATGTAGTCAAGGACGAGTTAACTAATAAAATCTTTTTTGAGTGGAGCGAGTGGACATTACTCTTTGATAGAACTAAAAGTGGCGCGATCGCCCTTACCAAAACCGAAAGCTTTTTTGGTGACGAAGAGATAGAAGACACAATTCCCACTAAAAGTGATGATTTTTACCCTGCATTTGTCCAAACTATCCAGGAAATGCAAGCCTTCGCCCACGATCGCACTCAAGAGGCAGTGACAGACTTTTTTAGTAAACTATCTGGGGAAGTATCTCGCGAACGCAACACAGTCAATTCTGTAGTGTCGCCCGAAATGGAACAGTATATCCAGCAAAACTGCGGTAAAAATCAACTCCGCCTTTACCGTAACCTCCTGCGTGCAGTCGATCCGGCGAATAAATGGCAAAAATTGATTATCGAACACAGTGGACTAGCTGGTAGCCAACTTCCTATCAACGCCGATACCTTATTCCCCTTAGCACGGAAAGATGACAAACACCCTACAGGCCAAGTTTTAGACTGGAGTCCTGATAAAAAATTTCCCGTTCCCCCCAGACCATTTAATCATCAAATTGCCGTTTTGCGACTGCGTGATGAAATCACTGCCAGTGCTAGTTTACACCTAGTTCAATATGTGAGCCAATTAACTAAACAGGTAAAATTTTCTTTTTCTAGAGCACTAAAGGAGATTGTAGACAGCTTGCAAGAACTTTTGAAATCAAAACACGAACCTTTACTTCGACATATCGCCGCTACAGACAAGGACAAACCTGTATCTGTTCCACCTTGGTTAGAAACACTTTCGCAAGTGGCGATCGCCTCTGAACCAAGAGAAATTTAATCTTTGTGTCTTCGTGTCTTGGTGGTTCGTTTTTTAAACCACCAAGACACTAAGACACGAAGAATAAACACTAAGGAATATATAATAATGCCGATCAAAATCGAACTTTTTAATCGTTATCAACTACGTACTAATCCAAACAATCCATCACTATTACTACTGCCAGCAATTGAAATTAAACCTTATCCTACTCATAATTTTCCTCATATTTTCCGAATTAATATATTTGTGACTGGCACGCCAGAAGAATTGGCAGTTGCGATGCAAGCCGCATATAAAAGTGTAAACTTTGGTACAACTAAACTTTTACAACTTTCTACTCCCCAGCGATTAAGGCAAAGTGATTGTCGGTGGAATCAACCTTTACCAGCAGGTGTTAATTGCAGTTTACAGGTAGCTGTAGAGTATTTTGACTCAGATGCAATGGGTGAACCACTTTTATCTATCAGCAAATACACCACGGCCGAATGCAATATCTGGACTAATCCAAGCAAAGATTATTCGATTAAAAAACCAATCATGTCTTTTACAGAATTTACAGATTCAGTGTTAAGCTCATTCAAACATCCAACATCGCCAACGCTACCAGAAGCGGAATTAGTAGCAGAAGCTGAACCAGTTAAGCAGATCGAAAATCAGCCAGAAATTACTTATCCCGGCTGGTTTGCAATTGATTTTGGTACATCTAACTCGACAGTCACACTTTACGATCCGAAAGTGATTGTCACGCCTCATAGTTTTCCTAGCGAACAAGAAACTAGGTTGCGCGATCGCTTAGCTGCATGGTTAACTCAACGTCCTGTGGAGAATATCGCGGGTTTAAGTCAGGATGCTTGGGTGCAAGAATGGCAAAGATTTCTGGCTGAAGCTAGTAAAAATTTGCAAGATGATAATAGTGTAAATTTACGCAATTTGCATGGAGAGCAATTTTTAGAAGCGATCCGCCAAATTGAAATTGCTCTGAGCAAGCGCTTGCCTTGGTTTCGTCGCGCTGCTAGCAAGCACTTAAACAAAATCTACCATGAAGTATTTCGCGTTCCACCGCTAGAATGGCAAAGTTTAATCTCGGTAGAACTAGATAAAGATCGGCGTTTGAGTGAAATTCCCAGCGAGATCGAAATTATCAGTTTAGAACCGTTTTTACCGAAGGACGATCCAGCAAAAGTCAAAGTCAGCTTGGGTGAACAAGCCAAGCAGCATCGCCTCGACGCCATCAGACAAGGAGAGGGAATTGATAGCAGGTTCCTGCATTCACCCAAACGCTACTTTGGGCAAGAACGCTCTTTTCAAATTACCCTGAATGACAAAGAGGATACTATCCCTGTCAATAAACTTTTGCAAGCAGCTTATGCTCAGCTCATTGATTTGACCGAAAAATATCGCCAGCGTTCGGGTAAATGTTCCCAAGGTAAATTTTACCGTGCCGTAGTCACTTACCCAACTATCGCTTCACCATTTGTCCGCCGCGAAATAGAGCAGTTGGTAAAACAACTGGGTATCGACGATGTGCAGATGGCGTATGACGAGGCTGTTTCGGCGGCGATATTCTTTTTATGGCGAGAATTTGGCGGTGACTTGAATTTAGGAATTGAGTCTTTCAAAACTCGCTGTCGTCGCGAAGGAGATAGATGGTGGCAAAATGTCATGGTTTTGGACATAGGTGGTGGAACAACTGACTTAGCCTTGATTCGCCTTACCCTAGAAGAAATTAACCCCTTCGAGCCTGGGGAAGATCGAGGGGATGGTGGACGCTACTATAAACTTACGCCTAAACTGTTAGGTTCTTCCGGTCATTTGCAACTGGGCGGCGAATTGATTACACTGCGACTGTTCTTGCTTTTGAAAGCAGCGATCGCCGATTGTTTACTCAGTGCAATTGCTGAAGAAAGTTTACCCCAAGATGTATTAAAAGTTCAACTAGAAGAATTGAGCGATCGCTTTCTCCAAATGGGCAAATTCCAGAAAGGTTCGCTGTTAGCTTGTGTAGATAACGAAATTCGCGAAGGCGAAGCTTACAAAGAAGCCTTAAACGACGCCGAAAAAGTATTACCCACCCGCTGGAAAAATGCCCCATCTCGCGCTCAAACTTTTTACACCCTTTGGGAATACGCCGAAGCAGCTAAACTCATTCTCGGAGAAAAGCGTGTAACAGCAGATACACCCGTATTTACCCTGGATGGGCAAAAAATCTCAGAACTGCTAGCACACAATGACATTAACTTACCCAGTGATGTTAGCGATCGCTTGAGCGTGACAATCACAGTCGAACAATTTGAAAAGGCCGTAGCCCCTGTTATTCGCGAAGCTATTGGTATTGCCCAAGGATTGATCGAAAATGCCTTTAAAAATCAGTCTGTCAATCCTCACAATTCTCCAGAAACAGTAGATTGGCTAATTCTCTCAGGCAAAACCTGCAACTTAGAACTTGTCGAACGCGAACTTTACCGAGTATTTAGCAAGTCTAACTATTTCGTTTGGAACGAAGAACGCGTCACCTTTGAACCTGAATATACCAAACTAGCAACTTCTGCTGGAGCCTGCTTTGCCGAAAAACTCAGACAATTGAGTTTCTCCCCCCAACAAGCCAAAGACTTGCTGCGTAAAGGAGCCAACCAATTATATATAGATGTCAAAAACCTGTTTTATTTTCTACCCTGCTCCTTTGTTAGAGAAGTAATTGGCGGTAGTCCCGATCCAATTTTTCATGCCGGGCAAGAATTGTATCAACTCCAAGCCGACGATGCAATGGCCAAATTTCGCAGTCCTTGGCTGGGGATGCAATTGACGAACAACATCAGGCGTCAAGACTTTGAGAATATGAAACTCCAACTTTGGGGTAGCTACAACGGTGACGTTCTGATGAAAAAACTAGGAATGAATGAAGAGGATTTCAAAAATCACATTCAAGTCCAGTTTGAAATCAATCAAAAACTAGACATCGACTTGTTACTTTCTCGGGGTAAACCCCATTATCTAATTCTCACCAACATTCCCAGCCTAGATGCAGCAAAAGCGATCGGTTCCTCAGCAGTCATTTCCGATGAAAGTAAAGTAGTGTGCGATATTGCAGTCAACGTTGCCGAATCTGCGATCGCCCTCAAAACCGATGCTCACACCGTCCTATTTGCCGCCGAAAAAGACCACACTCAAGATTTACAAATTTTCCGCTATGAAGACAGTGAAATGCAACTACAAAGCATGGGGTTAATTGCAGAATTACCTCCCTTCCCTGCCAGTGGCAAACACACTTTTTACTTCCAATTTCGCAACCCAGAATCCAATAAATGGGAACTCATTGGCGAATTGCCACAACCAGACTTCAAAACCGAATATCCTTGTAAATATTACGTTTCTCTCAACAAGCAAGGTATCTTGCGAGTCCATGCCTTTGAAGTACCTTACTGGACATCAACAAATCCAGAATGCCTCAAACAAGAAGGATGTGTTTTTCGAGACTCCCTGCAAGCACAATCTAATAACGTTGAGACAGAACGCGATCCATTTTGCGGATTGCATTAAAAAACTCTGCGCGACGGCAGTCGCTACAACGGGGGGAACCCCCAAGGGCGCGCTGCCTCCCCTCTGCGCTAACCTCTGCGCCCCTTTGCGTTAGAAAATTTTAAATGAAACGCAGAGGACGCAGAGAACGCAGAGGAAAAGAGAGGTTTTTGGCGTGAGCATTCAATAAATAATGGAGAAAACATGCAGCACCTCAGCAAGTTATTAGAGATTGAGGACTCAAAATTAGCTTGGGTACTGCGGTTGGGTTTATATGGACTGCGGACTCAATTACAAGAAGCACTGAAGGAAGCCACGAAAGATCCAGGTAACAGTATTTGTCAGGAATTGTTACAGGAGTTAGATGAACTTTTGCAAGCAAAGATATTAACCGAGAAAGATTGGGAGGTGGGGAGAACCGGAGATGGGGAGAAGATAACACCCCATCACCCCATCACCCCATCACCCCATCTATCTTGGGAGGATGTGTTTGAACCAATTCAACCAGCAACAACAGGCGAACTGAAACTAAAATACATTTGCGAAGCTTTGCTGACTGATAAAGAACTGTTGCAATATGTAGGTGAATACGAATTTCACAGCAGCAATGATACTGATTTATGGAATGAACTGCAACGTCTGCTGCTGCGAGTTCCAGAAAAGCTGGCTCATGTTTGGCAGGAGCGTATTTTAGCAGAAGTAAGTCAGTTAGGCGCTTTAGAAGACAAGCTTTCCCTGCAACAGCTGTCTTTCTGCCGCAACGAGCATGTTTACTCTGGTTTGAAGGGAAATATTGAAGCTAAAGGATTGTGTTTGTCAAACAATATTGGTTTCGATCCGCAATTGAGAATGGAAACAAGAGATGGAGAGTTTGATGTTTTAGCGGGAATCGTTTCTACATGTCTTAAATTTATCGATATAGATACGTGTTTGCACCATGCCTTGAAAAGTGTTGATCGCTTTGGTGTTAGGTCTTTGGATTCAGAGTCAGAACAAGCTAAGTATGTTACAGCACTCCTCGAACGCTTCCACCGCGTCCTCGCCACTGCTGAGGCTGACCCAGCGATCGCTCTCCGTGCCAGACTTGATTTAGATGAGGCGATCCATTCTTTAGTTTACTTGCCAACCTGCGATCGCTTTTCTTGGTGGGGCAAGTTGCAACAAGAAGCGCGGCGCACTCTCAATGGAGTAGTGGAAAAAGCCCGTGATGCTGGTTATCAGGTGCAGATTCGCCCGTTGTGGGGAACCTATGCCGATGTCTACACTTGGTCAAAAGACGATTTGCAACTTGAAATTGGCGGTATACCGGGAGAAGTTTCTGCCTGTCTGCGGGTTTATGCCAAAATTAACGACGAGGTACTTCCAGGACGTGTACTTTTTCGTTCTTCGCTAGAGGCATAAAAATTATGAATTATGAATTATGAATTATGAAATTTTCAGCATTCAGCATTCATAATTTTTACCTATTCCTAATTCCCAATTCCCAATTCCTTACACCCTTTTTTTAATGACTGTATTGTAGCTGACTGATAACTATATCTATATATGACAGTTTTAAGAGGATATCTTGAATCCTCTGAAAAAAACTCATGCCGGTCAAGGTCAAGGTTGTGGTCAAGGTCGGTGATCTTGTCGTCAAGGTTCGTGTTTTGGTCAAGGAGGGCGTCGGCGTTAAGGTCAAGGTTGTAGTCAAAGACAAATCGAAAATTGAACAGGTAGGTTAGTGGTTAGTGGTTAGTGGTTAGTGGTTAGTGGTTAGTGGTTAGTGGTTAGTGGTTAGTGGTTAGTGG
>NZ_JACAEU010000053.1:0-6373 GCF_013388695.1 Fischerella sp. | reverse complement strand
TTTCAATCCGCAATCGGGATTCACCCAGATTTGTCGCAATGGTAAATTGTGAATGCCTGCCTGCAATTGCTGCGCTAATTGTTCGGTTGTGGGCACGACTGGACTGTGAATATCGTAGATCCCATTGCCAATTTGATGGGAGTAGCCAGCATTGGTGACTTCTTGCAAGGTGCGGTTATTGCTGCGACTGTTCTCAATTGAAATCACATCTGCATCTAGACGTTCAATCTCTTTGATGATGTCGCCAAATTCGCAATAGCACATATGAGTATGAATTTGGGTTGATGGCTGGGCGATCGCCGTTGCTAAGCGAAACGCATCTACCGCCCAGGAGAGATAGTCATTCCAGCGTTCTAGTTTCAGCGGTAAGCCCTCCCGTAGAGCAGGTTCATCTACCTGGATCACCCGCGCGCCAGCAGCTTCCAAATCGGCGACTTCTTTGCGGATTGCCAAGGCAATTTGGAATGCTTGTTCCTGTCGAGAAATATCACTACGTGGGAACGACCAGTTGAGAATGGTGATGGGACCTGTGAGCATTCCTTTCACAGGTTTTTGAGTTAAAGCTTGCGCCACCTGAAACTCTCGCACCGTCATGGGTTGAGGACGCGCCACATCGCCATAGATGATCGGTGGACGCACGCAGCGACTGCCATAGCTTTGCACCCAGCCGTTTTCAGTAAAAGCAAATCCAGAGAGTTGCTGACCGAAGTATTCCACCATATCTGTGCGCTCAAATTCGCCATGTACCAGCACATCAATGCCGATCTCTTCCTGGAACTTAATGCACTCGGCAATCTCAGCATCGATCGCCGCTTGGTATTCTGCTGCTGTCAGTTCTCCTCGCTTGGATTTTACCCGCAGTTGTCGGACTTCGGAGGTCTGGGGAAAGGAACCGATCGTGGTCGTGGGGAGAGCAGGTAAGGGAATCTGTTGGTCTAAACGCAGGGAATAGGAGAGCGATCGCTCGAAGTCCTTCGCTGTCAAATTCTTAACCGTAACCTGCACGCTTTCATTGGCAGGACTAAATTGCTCGAAGGCGTTCCACTTCGTTTGTACCAAGGCTGAGCGATCGCTCAGATCATCCCCGGCTAATATCTGTGCCAGCAGCACGACCTCATCCAGCTTTTGTTCTGCGAAACTCAGCACATTTCGCAAGGGTTCTGGCAGTTTGGTTTCTCGCGTTGCATCGTAGGGAACAAATTGTAAGGATGCAGATGGCTGTATCCGAATGTTAGCCGTGATGTTTTGAATCGTTGCTAATGTTGACAGCACCGTATCGGGACGAATTTTCCAGATGTTACGCGCATCGACAATGCCCACCCCCAACTGTTTATCTGCTGGGAAACCATGCTGCTTGAGTAAGTCTAAATTGCGTCCGCGGGTGAAGTCTAAACCGATGCCAGCCACAGGTAATTCCATCACCCAGGGATAAGTCACTCCTAGATCATCAAAATAGGTAACGAGTTGAATGGGTATACCCACTTGAGCCAACTGGGTGTAGGTGGTGGCGATCGCCTCTCTCAGAGCCGTAGCACTGCTTGTGACTAGAATTGGCTCATGCACCTGTACTTCTGTGATGCCCAGTACTTGAAGCTGAGAGAATAGATTGCTATAGAGTGGCAATAGTTTTTCGAGATGGGTTTCCAGATTGCCTTCTAAACGGCTTAAACACAGTAGGGTGATTGGACTAAGGATGATGGGCACGGCTCGTTCACCCAAGAGGGACTGCGATCGCTGCACCATCGCCAAAAAGTCTGCAAAGTTTGCCTCTGGTTGGGCATCAGATGCAATTTCTGGCACCAGATAGTGATAGTTGGTATCAAACCACTTGGTCATTTCCAGCGCCGGAATGCCATCCTTGCCGCGTGCCATTGCAAAATATTGGTCGAATCCAGCGAGATGACGAAAGCGATCGGGAATCAACCCCAGACGAACACTCCAATCCAGCACATGGTCATAAAGGGTGGTGTCACCGATGCCAATGCGATCGATCCCAGCTTCGAGTTGGGTTTTCCAGTTCGCAAATTCAACCTCTCGAACCGTTTGCAACAAGGTTTCTGCATCAGATTTACTGCTCCAAAAGGCTTCTAATGCCTTTTTAACCTCACGATTTCTACCAATGCGGGGATACCCCAGCGTTGCAGTTTGAATGGTCATTGTTGTAGTGTCCTAAATTCTGTAAATAAACGTGCAAAACTAGCTGCTTCCCAACTAAGAAGCAACCCATAAGCAGACAAAGCGATGACACTGTCTTCAATTGACAGCAAGAATGCTGACTACCTTCTCTCAGGTAGTCTCGCCAAATAGCAACCTCGCGTTCAACTCAGATAGTCAATTCAGAACGCTACAATCTTAAAATTCCAACAAAAATCCGATCACAAAAGCTTGAAGTTCGCATCATCCGTACCTCGCAGATGTATATGTAACAGGTTTGTAACTCGGCGGGCATTCTGACTGAGAGAGTTGCGACTCTCTTCACAGCTGCGGGACAGCGGCAGATTCGCACTGCACTTTCCCCCTTGCGTTTGATGGCTGCTCCCCATCAAAACCGATATTTCACACTATACCATCTTCAACCTTGATAAGGTGTTTAGTTTCGCTATCAAATTTGTGGTGCTGTCCCCATTAGAAACTTAAGCAGCCCAACGGTCGTGTTCAGCGGCGGCTAGTTTCCTTGAATTCCATTAATATCTGATGGTCTTTCCATCTATGGGAATAATCTCTCCTCCCATTGAACTCACCAGGGTTTCTACCCATTGCAGAAAACATCGATTTAATGCCTCTGGGTCGATGATAATCCAGTCAAAGATACCAAGAAAATACATTTATTTTTCGCGGAAAATGTTATAAAATCTGGCGATCAAATGCTAGATATTACAGAAGAAATTGAAATAGTCTTAGTTCCAGTGGAATCAGTTTTGGACAAAATTATCCAAGAAGAAATTTCTGTAGCAGGTAGCGTTGCTGCTCTATTTTTGGGTTTAAATTTACTTAGGTAAGAGCATCATGAAAACACAGGTAAAATCTTATGGATCTTGGCGATCGCCTATTACCACAAATTTGATTACTTCGCATACCATCAGATTGGGAAAAGTTAGTTTCGATGGCTAAGTCATTTACTGGATTGAATTGTGACCGTCAGAGCAAGTTAGAAGTATGCTTGTACGCTGGATTCCCGATGGTCAAACTCAGGATATCACGCCTGCGTCTTTCAATGTACGTAGACGTGTTCATGAATATGGCGGTGCTTCTTTCCTTTACCCTATTCTATCCACATAAAAAGCGTGATTATACTGCCCCTGTAAGTGAAAAACCACCTTTGTTGGTAAAAAGTCACGGAAGCCCAACCTCAGCAACTTCCAGCAGTCTCAAATTTAGCATTGCCAACTGCGATCGCCAATTTCTCGATGTGTACGATCCGCCAAGTGGTATTGGTGTCTGGTCTGTTTCTGGAATTATCTGGGCGGGTAGGATACCCACCCCACAAGAATCATCCCTTGATGGGAGCAACTGTTAAATCCTGCTTTTCCTTAACTTGTTACTAATTATTTATCATAGCTTCCCACTGTCCATTTACACAAAGATATTTGATACAAGGTTTATCGACCGTGCAACCAATATCTTTTGGTTTCGGCTGCGGACATGCTTCTGGTGGTGGACTTGTTGATGGGTTTCTTGGTGGAATTATTGCTGGTTGAGTTACTTGTCGTAGTTTTTTTGTAGTAAGCATTCTCTTGTAGCACATTGTGATGCGCAATTTCCTATCTTTTCGCAATTAGTTTCAGTTACGGGTTGGGCAAAGGCTGGAGTCAAACTCAAGAAAATAGTACTAAATATGAGTGAACAAGAGAATATTACACGTTCAATCATAATAAAGCCTCACAAGAATGTAGAAACTGTGGAGACATCTACCGACGCTATAAATCTGTTTAATCCCCGCCGTTATAAAGCTTGGAATTGGCGGAAGTATTCCAAGGCAAGTTTTTAGCTCTTGCCAATAACGTAGTATCCAAAATATAAAGTAGAGTCTTTTTTAGGGATACATCGTATTAAAAAAGTATTCCCGTTTAGAACAGGTTAAATTCTGTGAAAACGATATGATCCCTCTATTCAGCTACTCAGAGGAGATTTAACAAATGGATGTATTTATGCAAGCTGCCATAGAGGAAGCACAACAAGGTAGACAAGAAGGTGGAATTCCCATTGGTTCTGTTCTTGTCAAGGATGGTAAAATTCTCGGCAGAGGACACAACAAGCGCGTCCAAGACGGCGATCCTGTCACCCACGCCGAAATTGATTGCCTTCGCAATGCTGGTAGAATTGGCAGCTACAGAGGTACAACACTCTATTCAACCCTAATGCCGTGCTATTTATGTGCTGGGGCAGTAGTGCAATTTGGTATTAAAAAAGTCATAGCCGGAGAATCTAGAACCTTTTCCGGTGCTAAAGAGTTTATGGTATCCCACGGTGTGGAAGTAATTGATTTAAACCTTAAGGAATGCGAAAAAATGATGAGTGAGTTTATTGAGGAAAACCCCGAATTGTGGAATGAGGATATTGGTAAGTAATTTGGGAAATGGGGAATTAGGCATTGGGCATTGGGCATTGGAAATTGGGCATTGGATAAAGGTTAAAGGGTAAAGGAATTTATTAACCTTTCACCTTTCCCCCTTTTCCCCTTCCCCCTCTTGTTTTTCCGATGTCCTTGCCCCTTCCAGCATAGCTGTCTTCTTCCAACTAACCACTAACCACTAACAACTCTCTTTTCTTTAAGAAAGGCATCAAACGCCAACCTATCTGGAAGCGAAGGTTGTGCACCTGGTTTAGTCGCAGCTAATGCACCCGCTGCTGCACCCCATACCACTGCTTGATGCAAAGAAAGTCCTTGGGATAGTGCAGCGGCTAAACCACCATTAAACGCATCTCCAGCAGCGGTAGTATCTACCGCCTGCACTGGAAACGCAGGCACAAAGAAAGTTTCATCAGAGGTGGCACAAACTACACCTTGTGCGCCTAATTTCACGATCGCATTTTTCACACCCTTTTTTAACAATTGTGCAGCTGCCTTTTTCGCCGACTCTTGTCCAGAGACAGGAAAACCTAGTAGTTGTCCTGCTTCTACTTCATTGGGAGTAATAATATCAACCAAGGAGTAAAGTTCATCTGGTACATCAGATTGTGCGGGTGCGGGATCGAGAATTACGGTTACTCCTGCTTCTCTTGCTGCTTGTGCAGCTGCAACTACTGCAAACATAGGAATTTCAAATTGTAGCAGTAGTGCTGAGCTTCCCGATAGCAAACGCGACACTCTTGTTACATCTTCTTGATTGACACGTCCGTTTGCACCAGGAATAACAATAATTTGATTTTCGCCTGCATCATCAACAGTAATAATCGCAACGCCAGAACTAATTGTTTCATCCATGAATACATTTTCAGTTTGCACACCAGCAGCTTGCAAACTATTTATAAGTTCTGTGCCAAAACCCTGTGCGCCTACACGTCCCACTATCTGAGTAGGGATTCCCAATTTTGCCAATGCTACCGCTTGATTTGCACCTTTACCGCCTGCTGCTTTAAAAAAATGATGTCCTAGCAGCGTTTCTCCAGGAAGTGGTAATCGGGGTGCAGTTGCTACTAAATCTATATTGATGCTGCCAAAGACGATAACAGTCATAAGGGTATTTACGTTGATTTTTAAAGTTATGCAGCGACTATATATGCTACAGAGGGCAATCGCAATAGTTCAAATAATCAAGCGTTTCTATAATTTTGAGGAGTTATTAAGCTACAATTACCAAATATATTTCAGAAAAAAACACATCAATCATATAGAGACGCAAAATTATCCTACAGAAAAATCTGTGGTGCATGCGTCTCTACATATATATTTGACTGACAATTAATTCAAAAAAGATAATTTAGCCTACGCAATTTTTATAATTAACTCCACGATATTTTAGTTGAGAGCATTTTTGAGCTTGAGCATCTATAGCCTTAGCAATTTTGTAAGCATTTCCTCGGTAATTACCCTCTTTATTATTGTCTGAAGTTTGTAATTGATTAGCCTGAGATTGATAACGAGTGCCACGATAAGAAAGATGCATTTTTTTCTCCCTAATTGCTAAAAATACTTGCAGAGTGAATTATTGTTTATCAGTTGCTATATAGATAATCAAATGTTTCTCAGGCTTTTACGCAAAACAGTTTATTAACTTTTGTAAAACCATTAAGTACTATAGGACTAGTATTTAATTTTTGAAAAGATACGTAGGGGAGGCAAAAAGGGGTGTGGATTTTCCTCCCCCTTTATTGCCGTTGCGTTACGCCAAAGGCTAACGCACCATTCTATGTTTTTGGTGCCGTACTCTCG
>NZ_JACAEU010000052.1:0-7608 GCF_013388695.1 Fischerella sp. | reverse complement strand
GGTTAGTGGTTAGTGGTTAGAGGTTAGTGGTTAGTGGTTAGTGGTTAGTGGTTAGTGGTTAGTGGTTAGTAGTTAATGGTTGTTAACTATGCCCAATGCCCAATGCCCACTCCCCCACTCTCCCCATCTCCTATTCCCTACTCCCTTCCTCAAGACGCCTTTGCCACTCTGCGTCAATTTGGGCACTACGCTCAACTTCTTGTTCTAGCAAGTCAGTCTCGGTAGAGTACACCAAATCTTCTTTGCCGATAACTTTTTCTGCTGCAAACTGCTGTGCATAACCGATTTTTTGCTGTAATTGAGTATCAGCACTTGCCAATACCCTTGCTCTTGCTTGTCTTTGGTGGTTGCGTTCGGCAATTTTACGATTGCGCCACTTAATCCAGAAATAACGCACTAACGGCAAGGCTAAGAAACCTGTACCATAGCCCAACAGCAGCCAGTAAAATCCTTGGACAAAAGCTACTAGTCCACCTAATACAGCAGCTGCTGTACCATCTCTCAACAAACTTCCTAAGATTAAAGCACCTACAAAATTGACTACACCCAATCCAGCACTTAAGAGAATTTGTCCTGACGAAGCAGCACTAAACCGCCAAGGAAATTCCTCTAAATAGGATTTTAAGGAGCCACGACGCTTTTTAGCAGCACTTACTTGTAGTTCTGGGAAATAATAGACAATCTGCCCTTCAGGACTTACCGTCGGTTGTCCATTAAAGCGAGTCAAAACCGGCAGCATGTAGTCTTCATACTCTTGTTGATATTTCTCACCAATATCATCAAGATAAGGAGATATTTGTTCGGCTACCACTGCACCTTTGTTATTGCGAATGATGGCGGCAATTTCTTGCCAGCGCCGTTCTTCTAAGTTGGCATTAGGATTACCATCGCCAAACAAAAACGAAAATACAGCTTCAAAGAAATTCAGCTCGCTTTTTTCCTGCCGTCGTTCTTGGTAGTAAGTGTCGTAATTAGGGCTGAGATACCAGAAGAAATTAGGGAAATAGAAAAAGCCCCCTCCAAAATCACTACCGCGATCGCTGCTATCGCGATCGGAGTTCGCAGACATAATGATAATGAGGATGGTGATATAAATCAAGGCGATGGAAACAATCAGGAAAATGCCAAAAGAAATCCTAATCAGGTAAAAAAGAACCTTCCAGACTTTTTTCCACCATTCCTGCAACTGTAAGCGCAAGTATTTGTTACGTAAAACATCTCGAAAATTGCGCGGAAATTGGTAAACAATATCACCTGATTCTGCAACTTGCATATGTCCGCCAGCATCAGATGCAAGGGCTAATAATCCTTGATTGGCTATCTCGACATTCAAGCCTGCCTGGGTTGCCACATCGCCCACGGTAACGCGGTAGCCCAATCGTTCAACAGCTTGCATGATGGCGGGATTGGGAGCCATTGCTCTCCCCTCCTAATTGAAAACAACTCTTTCTTATTCAAGTATAAAGTTTCATTTTTAAAGACTTAGCAAGAGGAAAAAACTGAGCATACATACCCAGCTGCTTTGGGCATCCAGTTCTGAAGTTAGCCGAATACAGCCCTACTGTTGTTGTGTTGGGTTATTGTGATACTGCAAATAAAACGAGCGCGGAGGGATTCGAACCCCCGACCTACAGAACCGGAATCTGACGCTCTAATCCACTGAGCTACGCGCCCTTGCTTCGTCTAATTATACGACGTTAACAGATGAATTATAGCATGATTAAGAGAAACGAGAAAGAAATTTCCCCTTTCCCGCAGTCTTTGAAAGTGCTTTTTGTCCAGATTTCAAAAATGAGTGTCGCGATCGCGATGCAATCTCTGAATATTGATTGCTTTGTTGACATCCGTTAGTGGACTGCTGAGGGAACACAACAGGTAAACAGCTAAAAAGCTTCACTAATTGAGAAAATTCTCATTAATCTTACAGAAAAAGCTAACCTAGCTATCAAACCGCATTTCAAATTAAAACAGTTCAACCAAAGCGATCGCATTAAAGAAATAAGAATTCCTCTGTTCGAGTCTCTAGTCCCTAATCCCAAGCTTCTACATATAGCTATTAGCTGGGGAAACTTTTTGAATTTCTTCTTTAATGCTATCGAGGTCAATAAAGCAGTCAGCGACATTAATTAAATTGTCACTTGTCATCGAGCGTAGACTAACAATTTCAACCCTCACGCCTTTGTAGGAAACAGCGTTAACAGCATAAGCGAGGTCTCCATCTCCACTAACTAGAACCACAGTATCGCAGTAGGAAGCTAAGGTCATCATATCTACGGCGATTTCTACCTCCAAATTGGCTTTTTTAGAACCATCAGGAAACTGAACTACATCTTTGGTCACTACACGATAGCCGTTGCGACGCATCCACAACAGAAAACCCTGTTGTTTTTCGTTGGTGCGATCAACACCAGTGTAGAAAAAAGCGCGCAACAACCTGCCACCTTTTGCTAAATGGGAAAGTAGTTTAGAGTAATCAATTTCAATACCTAGTTGCAAAGCTGCATAAAATAAGTTGGAGCCATCAATCAAAATAACTACTCGACCACGATTTGATAAATTATAAATTGAACTTTCTCCAGAAACATCTGGTATTTCGAGATTTTCATCTTGAAAATCTATTTCAATCAGATTTTGTTCCTGGTATAGCGGTTGGTGTCGCCATCCTTGATTTTGAGTGTTTTTTTTGTTAAAATCGGTGGTGTTCATTAAATTGCCTCAAATCAGAATTCAAAAATTTTCTTGAGATAAACAGGAAGTCAAAAGCTGTTGTTAGTGGCGCTAGAGCGCATTCAGCTTTTCTAAAGTTTGCCTATATTTTGGTGCATCACGATCTTTTCCAACTAAATTATTCAGAACAGCATTTTGAACCACAATATTACTGCCTAGCGAAAGATGATAGCTCATAATTCCAAAAATGATAATCTTTGCTAGGGTTAAACTTTGGCATGAAATTTTGTCAGATGGTCTAACTAGCAATTAAATCCCCTTTATAACATATGTATCGTTAATTCAACAGATTGTAGTGAGGGGTATCTTCCCCCCTACGGTAAATCTTATATAGACACGCAGTAATTTCTCTGCCAATTCCTTTGGGGCAATCCTTACTTAAGTTGGCACCAATGCCAATATGTCCACCACAAAAGAGTTTGACGTTGCTGAATAATGAGATGATTGAGGCTGACGCGGGGATACAGTGATTATTGTTGGTGCAAATTCCAAAATCATCTCGCAATTATGCAACGCCAAGAATTTTAATAATAAGAATTAAATATACAACTTGGATGTGTTTCAGCTTACTGCTGTTGTTCAGGTGTTGATGGCATCAATGGATTGAATTGTTGTTCTGGCTCTGGATTAAGAAACTGACGCCAAGAACGGATTTGCTGTTGTGCTGCCCTGTAAGCTGCTGTACCACGTGGAATGAGGCTGGCTGTCTCAATCCCTCTTGATATATCAGCTTCGCCCTGAGAACGCGCCATGTCTAACAGTTGCTGACTCCATCGGTCAATCGCTACGTCGATCTCACTGCGTAAAACGCTGTTACGAGGCACTTGCTCTGCTATATTAATTGCCTGTGCTAAAGCTTGCGGAGTCCCAGTCAATGCTACTTCTCGCGCTCTCTTCCAATTTTCGCTATCGCGAATTTGTCCGCGCCAATCATTTATAGCTGCTTGGGCTTCACTAGAAAGTGCCCTTCCCGATGTAATCTGTTGAGCGGTGTTAATTGCTCCGGGGAGATCGCCATTACTAGCTAGTTCTCGTGCTTGAGTCAAATAAGGCTGGTCTTGAATTAACTGAATCTTTGCCGTCCAAATAGCAATTTTTCTTTGTGCTTCTCGGTATAATGCCCGACCGCGACGAATTTGATTTGCCTCAGCGATCGCTGCTTGTAAAGAGTTAACATCCTCAAACGAAGCAATCTCTTCGGCACGTTCTAGAAAAGGTCTATCTTCAATTGTTTGAATCTCAGCAACCCAGCGATTAATTTCTTCTCTTGCTTCTTCGCTGCGGGGATTGCTATCGGGGACTTGTTGTGCTTCGGCAATAGCTGCGGTCAAATCGTTAATTGTTCCTTGGCTAGCCAGCATTCGCGCTTTTTCTAACTTGGAGACATCTTCAATTTCTATTTGCCAACGAGCAATTAGCTGTTGTGCTTTGTCGTAAATTGCCCTTGAGGGGTCGATTTGTTGGGCTTGGGCAATTGCTGTCTCTAGACCAGCAACATTACCTATCCAAGCATTAGCTTGCGCTTCTGCCAAGGCAATAAAATCTTCAGTTTCCGACTGTAATCCAGTACTCGGAGGAATTTGCTGAGCAATGGAGATGGCTTCATCCGCGTTGCGTTGATCTAGCTTTGTCTGCGCTAAATCAAGCATCTTGCGTCCTAATTCTGGAATTGCCTCTTGAGCCTTCTGATAGACGTAGCTATTTGTTCCGATTGATTCTACCAACTTGATGGCTTTGAGTAAGTTATCCACATTGTCGGTTTGTGCCAAGCTTTCAGCTTTGATGAGCTTGTCGCCATCTTCCCGAGCAGTAGTAATTAGGCGATTTAATTCGTCGTACTTTATACTTGCCCAGAATTTATTCTCGACTCGCAGCAATTTAGCGGCAGCCATAAATGCGTCGTGCCAGTGTTGTTCGCGCATTTCGTCTTCCGCTTTTCGGTAGATATTTTCTGCCTCAGACCAAGTTGAGTTCCATTGGGAAATTTGGTCTTTTACCAGTGTGCGGGTGGGGACATCTTCGGGGATTTGATTGGCAGTGGCGATCGCTTCTTCTAGTTTGCCTGCTTGAAAACTATTATCTGCTAGTTTCAAAATATCTCGCGACCATTGTTCGATAGAACGGTCGATTTCTGTTCGTAAGGGATGGCTGTCTGGCAGTTGTTTGACTAGGGCGATCGCTTGCAGCAGGTCTTTGACCGTTTGCTTGGATGCTGCTAGTTGGGCACAATGTAGGCGCACCGACGCACTCGCAAGCGGCCAGAAAATTGATGGGCAGTTGGGGGCAGATGGCAACTTTAATAGCATTGCCATTGACATATACGCTATGGTTCCAGGAACTAGCGTTAGCACAAACGCCCACAGAACCCAACTTGTTAACAAACGTGGCAATTTCCCAGAACCACGACCACCTGAAGGTGGTTGTTTGAAATTGCTTTGCTTTGAGCGCTTCACAGGCTTAGAGTCGGAACCAGTAGTTGGCACATCAGACTCTTGAGTTTCACCAATCTGCCGTGTTTGGGATAATCTTGTCATTGTATCTGGCTCTCTTGTTCTGCCTAGTGACCAACTTTCTGGAATATCCCGCTCTGTCATCTCTCACACCATCATAAATTAACAGCAATCTGCTTTAAATCGCGACTTCGATTGTTGCCATAGTAACCTTCTCCTTAGGAAAAAGCTACCTCTTGCAATCTCTTACCTCCATAGATATCATTACAAACCCCAATAAAAGGTACTATTTTATACTTTTATTTGGTAGCTGCAGATTCTGCTTGCAAATCGACAATGAGCTGGGCTAAGTGGTCGCTACTTGCCTGGTAAACTGTACCACAAAAATCGCAAGTTGCTTCTGCACCATCATCTTTGATAATCATGTCTTGCAATTCTGCTTCTCCCAACAATTTCAACGCTTTTAAGACACGGTCAAATGAGCAACCACAGTGGAAGCGTAGCATTTGAGTTTCAGGAAATATTACTAACCCCATATCTCCCAGCAAGTCTTGGAAAATTTCTGTTAAAGACTTGCCAGCTTGTAGCAAAGGAGTAAATCCTGTTAAAGCAGCAACTCGTGATTCTAAGGTTTCTATTAAAGCTTCGTCCCTGGCTGCTTTGGGTAACACTTGCACCAGCAAACCGCCAGCGGCGGTTACTCCATTTGGTTGCACGAATACACCTAAAACCACAGCTGAAGGTGTTTGTTCGGAAGTGACGAGGTAATGAGCCACATCATCTCCGATTTCACCAGAAACGAGTTCAACTGTACTGGAGTAGGGGTAGCCATAACCAATGTCGCGTACGACATAGAGATAGCCCTCACCAACTGCACCACCAACATCTAGCTTACCTTTAGCATTTGGAGGTAACTCAATTGCTGGATTTTCTACATAACCGCGTACTGTGCCATCTAAGCCTGCATCTATCAGTATACCACCCAAAGGCCCATCACCCTTTACCCTGATGTTGACTCTAGAGCCAGTTCGCTTCATGTTGGATGCCATCAACAAGCCTGCTACCATAGTCCGACCTAGGGCAGCGGTTGCTACATAGGAAAGCTTATGGCGCTGTCGTGCTTCTTCTGTCAGACGAGTCGTGATTGCGCCTACTGCACGAATCCCGCCATCGGCTGCTGTGGCGCGAATTAACTGATCCGCCATGAAAAACCTTACATTTCTTTACAACACTCTCTATTTTAAGTTCACAGCTTGTAGAAAAGTCACCAAATATAAAGAGTAAGGATGAAGGATGTCCGTATTGGGAGAGAGCGGGTTTCCGTAAGGAGAGTAAAATGAGACGATAGGTTTGTAAGCTCGAAGTGAGCTATGACTGAGCCAAGATGCCCCAAGCCAAAAGTCTTTCTTTATGGACGAATACTGTGCAATCTACTAGAATCTATTTCCAGAAGTTAGAAGTTTTGAAAGTTTTAATAACTGCATCTATAGCTGTAAGTAAAGTTGAGTATGGTTTTGAGGCTTTTCAAAAGTTAATCGCTATGTAACCCTATTGACTACTGGTTCCAAATTGGGCACGAGTTTCGTCAATAATATCTTGCATCAAGGCTGCGCTTTCCAAATCTCCCTTAGCGGTATATAAATCTTTGGCTTTTTGATAATCTGCAAGAGCTGCATTTATATTATCTGTTGCGATATGCGTAGTTCCTCGCTCGTAGTATACCTCCGGGATGTTGGGATCGAGATGATTAATTATGTGGGTGAGCTTGTCGTGTGCGTTGTGATGTTCTCCTTTTAGCATATGATCCAGTGCCTGCCTAGAGTGGTGCTGGATCTCCGCTTCATTAGCTGCTGAGTTTTCAGGAACAATCAAGGTTGTTCCAAAAAAAATCAAGATTGTTCCAACAAAAAGAAGTAAACCCACAAAGAGCTTCCTTAACACTCGTCGTTCTGATACTTGCATTGATTGTTCAACCCTCAACTCTATATTTGACTGAAACCTGATCGGCAAAACCAGCCAAGAGTCTTTATATCTCGACTCTTTAGTACTACAACGAGAGATTCAATTTGGTTTGAGCACGAACCTCTGTTCTATCAGTTTTTGAGCGATCGCCCTTTTTTAGAACTAGCGCCTACAACCTTTATTGCTTCGTCAAAGTCTCGTTAAATAGCATTTGTGACCGTTACAACCGAAGCAAGGAGCATAATAAACTTCACTTGAATATAAAAACGCCTTTGTGGTTGATGATGAGGCTTCTTTTCTATCAAGAACTTTCTGCTGCATCGATGCTTCTGAGGATACAAGGGTAAAAAATTTGACAACTCCCCGCCGTAGAACGGCGGAGATTCTTCCTTCACCCAACATTGCCTCTAAAAGCAGTGCCTTTAGATGGTCTTACACGTTGTCCAGAAGCGGTAGCGAGATGCCCTCC
>NZ_JACAEU010000010.1:0-29015 GCF_013388695.1 Fischerella sp. | reverse complement strand
CTTGCTCTTTAGTCAGAAATACCCTTAAACGGCTACCCATATCGCTGTTACCTTTGTAGACGCATTCTATGTATTTACTTATCTTTACATAGTTTGGTTTTTTCACCTCGTTCTACTTAACTACTTTGGCCCCATTCCCACAGCACCAGCATAAACGGCGCGATCGCCCAGTTCATCTTCAATTCGCAGCAAGCGGTTGTATTTTGCCACCCGTTCGCTGCGGCAGAGAGAGCCAGTTTTGATTTGACCTGCACGGGTGGCGACGGCGAGATCGGCGATCGTCGTGTCTTCTGTTTCGCCAGAACGATGACTGATCACCGACCGGAAACAGTTGCGAGTCGCTAAATCAATCGTTTCCAAGGTTTCGGTTAGCGAACCAATTTGATTGAGTTTAATCAAAATTGCGTTACCAGCTTTGAGGTCAATGCCCTTTTGCAAGCGGGTGGCGTTGGTGACAAACAAATCATCGCCTACCAACTGTACGCGATCGCCCAATTTTTGAGTGAGTAACTGCCAATTCTGCCAGTCTTCTTCGTGCAAGCCGTCTTCAATCGAGACAATGGGGTATTGGTTAACTAATTGGGCGAGATAGTCAACAAACTCAGCGGGAGAGTGAGGCTTACCATCGTAGACATACTGCCCATCTTTGTAAAACTCACTGGCGGCAACATCCAACGCCAAAGCCACTTGTTCTCCTGGTTTGTACCCAGCTTTTTCAATAGCAGCAACTAGCAATTCTAAAGCCACTTGATTTGACTCCAGATTAGGTGCAAAACCACCCTCATCCCCCACACCAGTCAGTAAACCCTTTTCATCCAAAACCTGGCTGAGAGTGGCAAATACCTCCGCACCCCATCGCAAAGCTTCCCGAAAAGAAAAAGCCCCGATGGGGACAATCATAAACTCTTGAAAATCGACATTGTTTGCTGCATGGGCACCGCCGTTAATCACATTCATCAACGGTACAGGCAATAAATTCGCTAAAGGCCCACCCAAATAGCGATACAAGGGAATATCTAAAGACTCAGCACCAGCTTTAGCTGCTGCTAGGGAAACTGCCAAAATCGCATTAGCACCCAGATGGGATTTGTTCTGAGAACCATCTAGGGTAATCATCGTGCGATCTAGGAGTTCCTGATTCAGGGCGTCCATTTGTAATAATTTTGGAGTAATTATCTCCTTGACATTTTGCACTGCCTTAAGTACACCTTTACCCCCGTAACGGCTTTTGTCCTTATCCCGGAGTTCGTGGGCTTCAAAAGTACCAGTAGACGCACCACTAGGAACCTGTGCCAGTCCTGTTACACCGTTGACCAAATGCACTTCTGCTTCTACTGTTGGTCTGCCCCGTGAGTCAAGAATTTCACGGGCAACAATTGCTTCAATGACAGTATCAATCATCTATGTTTTTGTCCTTTTTTTGAGTGCGTTCTTACCGCTAAACACAAACAATTCAGTGGTTGACCCGACGATCTAGCATAGGCTGTAGAGGGGATGGTTGAGGCAGAGATTAAGGAAGATTTTTACTCTAGGCGCTAGGGAGTTATTGGTTTTTGATCGCTAACTACTAATACCAATTATCTGTAACAATGCACTATTTATATAGCCCAAGCCCTAGAAGGGTTGGGCTATAAGAACTAAGCCCGCCTGCGCGGGCTATATTCAGAACATATTCGATAGATAAAGGGTACAACCACTAACTACTAACCACTAACTAGCCCCTAACCTCTCAGTTTCTGTCTATCAAACCACAGATAAACACAGACGCACACCGATAAATTAGGGATGAGTTATTTGTTTTTTGTTGGTAGTGAGCCAGCGCGCACTTATAGGGGGTCTCCCCCACCCCGCAGCCCCCCATGTAGACGCCCCTTGTGGGCGGCTTCTCGGAGAGTACCCGGAGGGCTTCGGTGCAGGGTACGACTGGCGTATACGCGCGCAGCGCGGTGAGACCAGCCCCCCAGAAGGCTTCTGCCTTTAGGGGGGACTGGCGAACCCGAAGGGCTTCTCGTAGAGTACCCGAAGGATTGGTTGGTACTTAACAACTAACAACAGTTACACCCAGTCCTTCACGAGTTCCTCATCTTTTACCTCTAACCTGCAAATAGTACTCTGTCAACCGCAATTGAAAGTTTGCAAATATTTAAAGCAATCACTTTGAGTATTTTCCCCACACAGACTAGTTATTTTATCCATTACAGAGAGAAAAACATGACCCAAAATAAAACCGACTCATACATGAAACTGATGCAGATTCCCGCCGGTTATCTCAACATTATGGGCTATGTGGATGAATCTGAGGTGAATGGCCCTGGATGTCGTGCTGTAGTCTGGGTACAGGGATGCTTGCGGGAATGTCCAGGCTGCTTTAATACAGAATCTTGGTCATTTGAGATTAATCAACTAGTATCTGTTGATAGTCTTGCCGAAAAAATTCTCAGCAATCCTCGCAATCAAGGGGTGACTTTTTCTGGTGGCGAACCCTTTTGGCAAGCACCTGCACTGGCAAGCCTGGCCCGCAAAGTCAAAGCAGCTGGACTAAATGTGATGTCATTTAGTGGTTTTACTTTAGAGCAATTGCAATCTGAGTATGCTCCAGCTGGTTCTAAAGATTTATTAGAGCAGTTAGATATCCTGATTGATGGTCCCTACATCCAATCGCTAGCGATTAACTCTCCCGACTCTCCTGTCTCGTCCAGCAATCAACGAGTTCACGTCTTTAATCCAGCCTTAAAAGACCAAATTTCCTGGGCAAGCGACCAGATAGAGATTCATATTTTTAAAGATGGTAGCCGACTGATCACTGGCTATCGAGGAAGGCTTGAACTGGGAGAATGAGGAGGGGGAGATGGGGAGATGGGGAATTGGGAATTGGGCCGAAGTGAATTGGGCCGAAGTGAATTGGGATTTAACGTTATCTTTGCCCCATGCCCCTTGCCCCTTGCCCACTAACTACTAACTACTAACCACTAACCACTAACTACTAACTACTAACCACTAACCACTTGCAGATTAAAATATCAACTGAATCATCACAAAAAATTACTGCAACCGGAGATAGTTATGCGACTCCTACACACAATGCTGCGTGTTGGCAATTTGGAAGAATCGCTGAGGTTCTACTGTAATGTTTTGGGGATGAAGCTACTACGGCGAAAAGATTATCCAGGGGGAGAATTTACTCTTGCTTTTATTGGTTATGGTGACGAAAGCGACAATACCGTCATTGAACTCACTTATAACTGGGGTGTGGAAAAATATGATTTAGGCAACGCTTACGGCCATATCGCCATTGGAGTCGATGATATTTATGCTACCTGTGATGAAATCAAAAAACGTGGTGGTCAGGTGGTGCGGGAACCAGGACCAATGAAACATGGTTCTACAGTAATTGCTTTTGTAGAAGACCCAGATGGGTATAAAGTAGAACTTATTGGGCTGGGTACTCAAGGTTCTGCTGTGAAACAGGAAGAACAAAAACTTGTGGCTCAGTAATTCTGAGGCAGAATCGCGGGAGATACAATTGAGCGTCAAGCAATGCCGACAGCAAAGGATTTGTTCGCCAAAATTCCTAGCGGGGAGTTTAGTCGGTTGGGGCGTTTTCAGCCAAACGTGCTTACCTTCAAGAGCAGATTCTTTGCTACCTCAACAGTTGCCAGAAACTAACAGTTCTGACTCAAGCGTACAAGCAGTTATCCCAGTGGTTGATGCAGCCACCCAGATAGAAGTATCGCCTCCAGAAACCGATACTACTTTTTCGCAAACTGAGTTCTCACCGACTGCAAACTCTGAGTCATTAGCAAAAAATGAGTTGGGTAATCTTGACATCGATTCTGATTTATTAACACAGCAAACTTCGGTTTCGCAGTTGTCTGATGTCATGCCCACAGACTGGGCTTATCAGGCATTGCGATCGCTCATGGAAAAATATGGTGTCATCTCTGGCTATGCAGATGGCACCTTTCGTGGTAATCGTCCCATCAGCCGTTACGAGTTTGCCGCAGCTCTTGCTGCTACCCTAGATAAAGTAGAGAGTTTGATTGGTGATACTTTGGGCGATCGCTATATCCAAGAAGACATGATTGTCTTACGGCGGTTGCAAAAAGAATTTCGTTCGGCTTTGGATGACTTGCAGCAGCGTGTTGATGGCTTAGAAGCACGCAGCAGCGAACTACAGGCACATCAATTTTCTACTACTACGAAACTGCATGGCGAAGCAATTATTGCCCTCACCGATGGTACTGATGCAAATAAGACTGTTGTTTCCCGTTCGCGATTAACTTTTTCTACTAGCTTCAGTCAAAAAGATTTACTAGTAACTCAGCTAGAAGCTGGTAACAATGGTGGTGATGCGATTGGTTTGGCGCAAAAAGAAGAGGACAACCTGCTGGGAACTAGTGGTATCATTGCCAATGGCGGTGGGCTTGATTACGCGGAAGTAGAATCTGATGTCAAGCTGAGACGCTTACACTACACCTTTCGTCCTTCCCAAGATTTGGCAGTCACGGTTGGTGCGAAAATGTCACCGCGAGATTTTATTGACCGTAACAAGTATGCCAATAACGAGGCAGTTGATTTTAGTTCTAGCTTTTTCTTGAATAATCCCCTGATTGTCCAAAACCAAATTGACCGCAATGGAGGTGCAGGTGCTGCTGTTCAGTGGAACCCAGGTGACGGTCAATTCACCGTGCGATCGCTCTATATCGCCGCCGATGCCAATCAACCAAATTCTAGCAGCACCGAAGGCGGTTTCTTTGGCGATCGCTATCAAGCAAGTGTGGAAGCTGAATACTCGCCTAGCGACAAGCTAGCATTAAGACTGCAATATACAAATGCTCTCATTAATAATACTGACATTAACGCCTTTGGTTTTAATGCTGAGTATACCTTCAATCGCAATACAGGGATTTTTGGGCGTGTCGGATTTGGTAATTACAATGGAAACAATACAGCTATTAATGAAGATTTAGATTTACATCCGGTTACTTGGGCGGTGGGTGTAGGTTTTCGTAATCTTCTGCTTCCCGGTACTGTTGCGGGTGTTGCCATTGGTCAGCCTTTTGTCAGCGAAGATTTAGGTAATGCCACCCAGACTAATTTTGAAGCATTCTACAATTTACAAATCAGCGACAACCTTAGTGTTACCCCCACATTCTCACTAGTAACAAACGCGGATAACGATAGTTCCAATGGCACTCTTTGGCAAACCACCCTCAGAACAGTATTTTCGTTTTAAATTGGGGATGGGGATTGTCTATTGTTAGTAGTTAGTGGTTAGTGGTCAACAATTAACTACTAACTACTATCCACTAACCACTATCCATCTCAAATTGCAACCGTAGATACAAGCAGATGCAGCAAAATGATGCTTGGATAGTAATTTGGAGCAAGCATGTCCATACTTTAAGATCCAAAATCTAAAATCTAAAATCGTTAAAGATGCAGCCTACAGATCCGGATAAATTTACAGATAAAGCCTGGGAAGGGATTGTCAAATCTCAGGATATAGTGCGTGCCTATCAACAACAACAATTAGAAGTTGAACATTTAATACTAGCTCTATTACAACAAGAAAACGGCTTAGCAGCACGTATCCTCAACCGTGCTGGTGTAGATGCTAACCGTCTGCAACAACAGCTAGAAGATTTTACCCGTCGTCAGCCTAAAGTTGGGAGAGCCGATCAACTTTACTTAGGTCGCTATTTAGATGCGCTGCTAGACTTAGCTGATGAAGCGAGAGTCAGGATGAAAGACTCATATGTTTCTGTGGAACATATACTTCTCGCCTTTGTAGAGGATGAACGCATCGGACGGCGGATGCTCAAAAGCTTTAACCTAGACACTGCCAAGTTGGAGGCTACTATTAAAGCAATTCGCGGTAGTCAAAAAGTCACCGACCAAAATCCAGAGTCTCGCTATGAAGCTTTGCAAAAATTTGGTAGAGACTTGACAGAACAGGCAAAAGCTGGAAAGCTTGACCCCGTCATTGGCCGGGATGACGAAATCCGTCGGGTAATTCAGGTATTATCTCGTCGTAGCAAGAACAACCCAGTTTTGATTGGTGAACCGGGGGTAGGTAAAACAGCGA
The DNA here is from genome assembly GCF_013388695.1 of Fischerella sp. Classification (NCBI taxonomy): domain Bacteria; kingdom Bacillati; phylum Cyanobacteriota; class Cyanophyceae; order Nostocales; family Hapalosiphonaceae; genus Fischerella; species Fischerella sp. Next base: position 22,927 of record NZ_JACAEU010000010.1, on the reverse strand, counting down.
TCGCTGAAGCTTTGGCACAGCGGATCGTTAATGGCGACGTACCCGAATCTTTGAAAAATCGCCAACTCATCGCCCTTGATATGGGCAGTTTGATTGCTGGAGCAAAATACCGAGGTGAATTTGAAGACCGCCTTAAATCAGTTTTAAAGGAAGTTACGGAATCCAACGGTCAAATAGTCCTGTTTATTGACGAACTGCACACAGTCGTTGGTGCTGGTTCCGGTCAACAAGGCTCAATGGATGCCGGGAATTTGCTCAAACCCATGCTGGCGCGGGGAGAACTGCGCTGTATTGGTGCCAGTACCTTAGATGAGTACCGCAAATACATCGAAAAAGACGCGGCATTAGAACGGCGTTTTCAGCAGGTATATGTAGATCAACCCAGCATAGAAAATACGATTTCTATTCTGCGGGGGCTGAAAGAACGTTATGAAGTGCATCACAACGTCAAAATATCGGATTCGGCGTTAGTAGCAGCTGCTACTTTGTCGGCAAGATACATTAATGACCGCTTCTTGCCAGACAAAGCCATTGACTTAGTGGATGAAGCAGCAGCCCAGTTGAAAATGGAGATTACCTCTAAACCAACAGAATTGGAAACAATTGACCGCCGTTTAATGCAGCTAGAAATGGAAAAGCTGTCTTTGGCTGGAGAAGAAAAAGCCACAGTCCAAACAAAAGAGCGTTTAGAGCGAATTGAGCGAGAAATAGCCAATTTAACAGAGAAACAACAAGAATTGAATGGGCAGTGGCAAGGTGAAAAGCAGTTATTAGAGGCAATTAGCGCCTTGAAGCAAGAAGAAGAAAAGCTGCGGGTGCAGATTGAACAGGCAGAACGTGCTTACGACTTAAATAAAGCTGCCCAGTTGAAGTATGGCAAATTAGAGGGAGTGCAGCGCGATCGCGAAGTAAAAGAAGCTGAGTTACTGAAAATTCAGGCTGAAGGCACAACCTTGTTGCGGGAACAAGTCACTGAAGCCGATATTGCTGAAATCGTCGCCAAATGGACGGGAATTCCTGTAAATCGCCTGTTAGAGTCGGAACGGCAGAAATTGTTGCAACTCGAAAATCACTTGCACGAACGAGTCATTGGGCAACAAGAAGCTGTATCAGCAGTTGCAGCGGCAATTCGTCGCGCCCGTGCTGGTATGAAAGATCCTGGCCGTCCGATCGGCTCATTTCTGTTCATGGGGCCGACAGGTGTCGGTAAAACAGAACTCGCTCGTGCATTAGCGCAGTTTCTCTTTGATTCGGATGACGCCCTCGTACGTTTGGATATGTCCGAGTATATGGAAAAACACTCGGTCTCACGCTTAGTGGGAGCGCCACCAGGATACGTTGGCTACGAAGAAGGCGGTCAACTTTCCGAAGCAATTCGCCGCCGCCCTTACTCAGTGGTGCTGTTGGATGAAGTTGAAAAAGCTCACCCAGATGTGTTTAATATTTTGTTGCAGGTGCTAGATGACGGTAGAATTACGGATAGTCAGGGGCGAACCGTTGATTTCCGCAATACTGTCATTGTCATGACCAGTAACATAGGTAGCGAACACATCTTGGATATATCTGGGGATGACTCCCAGTATGAGAAAATGCGGAACCGCGTCATGGATGCTTTGCGATCGCACTTCCGCCCCGAATTTCTCAACCGCGTTGACGACTTGATTATTTTCCATCCCCTCAGTCGCAGCGAAATGCGGCAAATTGTTCGCATTCAACTCAAGCGGGTTGAAAATCTACTTGCAGACCAAAAAATCTCTTTGGAGATATCTTCTGCTGCTTGCGATTACCTCACAGAAGTGGGTTATGACCCAGTTTACGGCGCACGCCCCATCAAACGGGCAATTCAAAGAGAAGTGGAAAATGCGATCGCTACTAAAATCCTGGAGAATACCTTTATTGCTGGTGACACGGTTGCGATCAACAAGGGAGATAACGGGCTAACCTTTACTAAAAAAAAGGTAGTAACAGTACCAGCACCACAAAGTAAAACCTACATACTGGAGGCCTCTAGCGAAGTTTGAAACCAGCAAGACGCACTAAGGTGCGTCTTTACTATATACTCAATATCGTTTCAGCAGTAAGTTTGCATATCATATAAGTTCTGAAACTGTTACTTTAGCTGATTTTCCGGGCAACCTGTGATTGTAGACCCAATTCATTTTGACAATACGTCAAGCTAAATAGGTGTATTTCATGCAACTTATCACTTCGTTAGATATTAGGAATTCGGAATATTTTGCTAAAGACAGGTTTATCAGCTATCACCACCAAATGCGCCTTATCTCTTCGCTTGGTAGTAAGGTAAAGAACATCTTAGAAATTGGAATTTTTAATTCGATTTTAAAAGACCTCCTCAAACTGAATGGCTACAACGTAACCACAGCCGATATTGACCCCAATTTAAAGCCAGATATAATTTTGGATCTGACAACAGACTTTTCATTGCCAAAAGATCAGTTTGATGTAATAGTACTTTTTCAAGTGCTGGAACACTTGCCTTATCCTGAGTCAGAAAAAGCCTTGCAGAAACTTGCAGATGCAACAAAGAGGTTTTTGGTGATTTCTATTCCCTACAACACCCAATATTTGGCACTCCAACTGAGATTTTCTTTCTTGCCTAGACCAAGACATTTATTCATAAAGATTCCTAAATTCTGGAGTACAAAACCTGTGTGTAACCAGCACTACTGGGAAATGGGATTAAAAGGATACTCCAAACAGCGAATTTTAAACTCCATTGCCAAAGTTGGGTTAACCGTCAAGCAAGAATTCCTTGACCCCACCAACCCATACCACTATTTTTTGGTATTAGAAAAAACTAAAATTACTTAGATAACAACTTAAATCAGCAGGGAGTAGGGAAATCCGAATCACGACTAGGGGGCAAACAATGCTAAAAAAAGGAACAAAAGCCTGAGTTCAACCTTTAAAATCCTAAATTGTTATTATGCCCTCTTGCTTTATTTAGGCTTTTCCTTGAAAGCAGAGGTTTAGGGTATATTTGCCACATTTGATATTCAAATACTTGCATCGAAGATTACCAATCATGCTAGAACAAGGAACCATCAGTATTCATACTGAGAATATTTTCCCGATCATCAAGAAATCCCTTTACTCAGATCACCAGATATTCTTGCGGGAACTTATATCCAATGCCGTCGATGCCATCCAAAAATTGAAAATGGTATCACGTGCTGGGGAATACTCTGGCGATATTGGCGAACCAGAAATTCAAATTGCAATAGACAAAAACAACAAAACTCTTTCTGTCACTGATAACGGTATCGGGATGACAGCAGATGAGGTGAAAAAATATATCAACCAGGTTGCATTTTCTAGTGCTGAAGAATTTATTCACAAGTATAAAAGCACATCCGAACAACCAATAATTGGTCACTTTGGTCTAGGCTTTTACTCCTCCTTCATGGTGGCGCAACAAGTCGAAATCGATACCTTATCTTACAAAGAAGGAGCGCAGGCAGTTCACTGGACTTGTGATGGTTCGCCAGAGTTTACTTTGGAAGATTCACCCCGCACCACTCGCGGTACAACAATTACTCTTCATTTGATGGAGGAGGAGCTAGACTATTTAGAATCTGCACGAATCAAGAATCTTGTCAAGACTTACTGCGACTTCATGCCAGTGCCAATCAAACTGGATGGCGAGGTATTAAATAGACAAAAAGCACCGTGGCGCGAGTCTCCCAGTAGCTTAAGTAAGGAAGATTATTTAGAGTTTTACCGCTATCTATATCCTTTTCAGGAAGAACCTCTATTGTGGGTGCATCTAAATACAGATTATCCCTTTATCATCAACGGGATTCTGTATTTTCCCAAACTAAAGCCGGATGTAGATGTCACTAAGGGGCATATTAAGCTATTCTGCAATCAAGTTTTTGTCAGCGAAAATGTAGAAGAGATTATTCCGCAATTTCTCTTACCGATGCGGGGTGTGATTGATAGTACCGATATTCCTCTCAACGTATCGCGTAGTGCTTTGCAAACCGATCGCACTGTCCGGAAAATTGGCGACTACATAGCTAAAAAAGTTGGCGATCGCCTTAAAGAACTGTACCGCGAAAATCGCGAACAATACATTAGCGCTTGGAAAGACCTCGGTACATTCGTGAAATTCGGGGTTATGAATGATGAGAAATTCAAAAAACAAGTCGAGGACATCCTCATTTTCCGTAGTACTGCTAAATTAGCAGAACAAGCAACTTCTGAAACCCCAGCAGTACAGGTACAGTCCGAAGAAGGGGATGCTTGGCAAGATGTCACTTCAACAACCTCTCCTGCTTCCCCCTCGCTTGCGGGGGGGACTGAGGGGGGATCATACACAACCCTGAAAGAGTATTTAGAACGCAACAAGGAACGCCACCAAAACCGCGTCTTTTACTGCACAGACGAAGCAGCGCAAGCCACCTACGTAGAACTGCACAAAAAACAAGGGTTAGAAGTCCTATTCATGGACTCCTTCATCGATACCCACTTCATCAACTTCCTTGAACGCGAATATCAAGATGTCAAATTTACGCGGGTAGACTCCGACTTGGATCAAACCCTGCTAGATAAAGATCAAGCTGGAGAAATTGTTGACCCGAAGACCAACAAAACTCGAAGCGAGACGATCAAAGAGCTATTTGAGAAAGCTCTCAACAAACCTAGGTTAAACATCCGCACTGAAGCCTTAAAATCAGACGATCCACAAGGTACACCACCCGCAATGGTGTTGTTACCAGAGATTCTGCGTCGCCTGCGGGAGATGAACGCCTTAATGCAGCAGCAAGCAGCAGAGTTTCCCGAAGACCATATTTTACTCGTAAATACTACTCATCCCCTAATTCAGAATTTGACAACTCTCAGTCAAAGCAGCATCATTCAGGGTGAAGGCGAATCACCAACCGGTCAGCTAGTCAATATGATTTGTCAACATATCTATGACTTGGCACTAATGACTCAAAAAGGGTTTGACGCTGAAGGGATGAAAGCCTTTGTTGAGCGTTCCAACGAAGTCTTAACTAAGTTGACAGAACAGGCTGCTAAGTAACCTCACCCCCTAACATCCTCTCTACCTGCGGAGAGGGGAAATATTTTCCCCTCTTTACTTGTGAGAGGAACTAGGATCTGTTTTCAAACTACTCCTGACACTATCCCAAATTTTCAGATCCCCCATTATCCCTCTTGTAAAGGGAGACTTAAAAGTAATTTTCCCCCTTTGTAAGGAGGGTTAGGGGGGATCTAAGAGTTTGAAAACACGTCCTAGGGGTGGGGTAATAGCTTTTTGCTAGCCAAACGATTCTATACAATAGAAGATCGTGTTCAAAATAAATTGGAGAATTTAGTCATCATGTCTCGTCGCTGTCAATTAACTGGTAAAAAGGCAAATAATGCCTTTGCTATTTCGCACTCTCACCGTCGTACTAAGCGCCTTCAGCAGGTCAACCTCCAAACTAAGCGTGTTTGGTGGCCCCAAGGAAACCGCTGGGTGAGACTCAAGCTGTCCACCAAAGCGATCAAAACTCTAGAAAAGAAAGGGTTAGAAGCGATGGCAAAAGAAGCAGGAATTAACCTTAATCATTACTAATTCCCAGGTAGTTTCTCAATCCACTTCTGTGGGTAAACACAGTAGTGAGGCTTAGCCTCATTACTGTTTTCGCGATACTTCATAGTTACTCTGTTGAAAATACGTAAATTAAAGTTATAAATAATATAAGTATGCAGCCTCTCCACATGGAGGGGCTTTTAAGTATTTAATATCTTTTTGAGTATGATAAGTTTCTCAAACTAAGTGGGTACTATAAGCTTACTCTACTCATAACCACTTTTAAGATTTCACATATGACTAAACAATTGTTTCTACTGATTGCTTGCGAAATTATGGCGTTACTATCCTTTGTAGGCTATAAATTAATAGTTTCAGAGGTAATGAAAGATTTACCGGAAAGTCTAATAAATTCACAAAAAATATAACTATTGGTAGGAATTGATTGTGTAGATAGCGCTTGTTTTTGTATTCAAAAGATATGCGATCGCCACATTCAATTAATTTGAAAACTGACATGCAAATCCTGGGTCAGTCATTTTTTCAATAACATCAGAAATTTCAAAACTTGTTCACAAATACTTGACGAGGAAGTGGCTATGTACCTAAATAGCAAATTAGTCAAGGTAATCAGAAAATATTGTCAAACACTTTGCCAGCAATCGCAATCAACAATTAAAGAGCAATTGTTGTGGTTCGTCAGAATATACTTTCTTACTAGAAGGCAAACAGATTGGGTTAACTCCGGTTTCGTATTACCAACGGTGGCAATGGTGTCACTAGTAGTTGTGCTGTTAACCACAGCAATTTTATTTAGGTCATTTGAACGTTCCAAAAATGCTAGTAATGTCCGTGTGAATGAAGTAGTTCTTAAAGCTGCTACTCCTGCTTTAGAACGTGCTAAAGCGAAAATTAGCGAATTATTTGCCGATCCAACATTGCCGAGAGCTGTTCCATCTAATGCTACACTTTATAACACCTTATTTTCTAAGCGAAATGTCTACACTTTGGGCGATGAAACTCCCCTGACTTTAGCTTATGACCTGGACAAAGATAAAGACATTGAATCACCTACAAGTGGAACTTTAGAAGAAAAAGAAATACTACAGACAGCTTGGAAATTTCCTGTTGATACCGATAATAATGGCAAATTTGATAGCTTTACCCTCTACGCTGTTTACTTCCGAAATCCACCTTATATTGGTGCTAACCCTGCCCGCCAACGCAGTCCTCTTGATGGACGAACAGCACCTTTATCAAGCAATGCTTGTGATGCTGCAGGTGAAACTAGCGCCAGCTTGGTAGGTAGTTCTGGCTGGTATAAAACACCTACAGGTGAATTGAAGAAAAGCTTTTTTGTCTACGCAGTCACTGTTCCTATAACAAATAAAGGTAGTTTGGGTGACAGCTATGAAGAATTTAAAGGAAACAGAGGCTTTTCAGCCATAGAAATGCAACAAGATCGAATTCAGTTGCCTATTACGAATAACGCTGTAGTGTATGAGGACGACTTAGATATCACACCTGGCCCACAATTTTATTTGAATGGACGTATATTCACTAATAGTAATTTCTTCACGGGGGAAAGTTTTCAAGATATCAGGTTATTTCAAGTCAGCAGTTTTAAATCCTGTTACTATGAGCGAGAAAATAGCAAAATTATTGTTGGAGGTAATGTTGCTACTAACTCTGCTATAGCAGGTTCTAATAATTATAAAAGTCCAACTGAAATAGATCTATTTGATGAAAATAATTTACCAACTAAAAAACAGCTTGAATCAAAACATGCATCATCCAATACAAATGGCCCAAACCAAGTTGCCTATAACAGTCAAGCTTACGCTGAACGTATAGACTTATTGGTAAAAGCTCAATTTGCTAGAAATAAGGATTATGACCCCCAAGAAGTCAAAGATAGTATAGCCAGACGCATAGCTAGTGACCCTAACTTAGACCCTGATAAAGTTCGACGGGAAGAATTAGAAATTTACTTCCGCAAGCGTACCAGACGTGTACCATTTAATGAAGTACCTTTTGGAACATCTGGTATTGGTAGCTACGATGAAACGAATGTTCTGCAAGGAACTGATATTACCGATAGTAATAATAATAGTAATAATAAGCTGCGACCACCAGATGCATGGATATATCCTACAGATACCAACACTACTTTGACATTAAAAACAACAAACTTACCTGCTACAGATCCTGAGGTAGTAGAAACAACTCCTGTCAAAGAAAATGAGATAGGCGATCGCATACTGGCAGGTAACAACCTCCCTGAACTCAGATGGGATAACACAAAACAAGAGTTTGTAGGAGAGAATAACCCCCAAGAAATCACTGGTGTGAAGTGGAATAGCAGCAAAAAAACTCGTACCCGCACCACTCGCGTGAAACAATTAGCTGACTTGGGTGTAACAGGACGTGACGGTTTTTGGGAAAACGCAGCCGCTTCACCCCGCGCTGACAATCTTGATGTTGTGGGTGGTCTCCGTGTTATAACTGGTGCGGGTGTATATATGAGCATGGGATCTTTATTACCACTACCCCCGCAGCCTGCAGATAATCCCAATACACCAGAAAAAGAAGACAAAGCTCCTGTAGTTTGGTCGGATGCTATGCCTATGCTCGTTCCCGATCCAAGCAACCCAAGCAATACATCGCGTGGTCATTTAGTGATGCGTGCTACTGCGGTTTATCACTACAATGACGATCCCTATACCCCTCAAACAAAAGCAACAGATACCCAAACGCCCATTGCTTGCGTTAGTAGTTACTATAACCCAACCAACGCAAACACGATTGTCAATGGCACAATGGCACAGGTGAATGCTGGTACTCACTCTAACAACGGTGTGAGTTACGCTGTTTCTAGCACTACAGCCAAAGATATCACCAGGGGTCAAACTACAAATAGCGATGGACTATTTACCATAGCTTCTGGCGCTGAGGATGTCACAAATACAGGTGTCTCTTTGATAGAGCGTTTGAAGTATCAAGCAAACTTAGTCTTTCCCAATGGTCAGTTTGTCAATCCACTGCTGCGACAAGCCCTGAAAAAGGCCACAACTAAACCTCTGACTTTGTCAGAACAGTCTGCACTTGACTCCAGCATCTGCGCCATACAAATTGCTGATGGTACTCTTAGTACTAATAGCAGTGTCATTCCCAATGATGCAATCAAAGAAACAGCTTTTCTTGACGCTAGACAAATAAAAGCCATTGATAAAGGTACACCTACAGGAAAATACGATCTCGAAATCGAACAGCGTCAGCCCTTAGAAATTCGCGCCACTGTCATTGATTTAGACAAGCTACGTAAAAAATCAATCACTGGTACTTGGTCTAAAGAGTACCTACTACCAAACAGTGGAATTATCTACGCCTCCCGTGATGATGCACGAGCAGATCGCAGCGATCCAAGTAGTTCTAACGTCAGCGCCACTGACTACAAGCTAGACCCAAACCGTCGCCCCAACGCCATTATGTTGATTAATGGCAAAGACATCAGTCGTGAAAATGATTACAGACCAGAGGAAAAAGGCTTAATTTTAGCAACAGACTTGCCCGCATATATCAAAGGCGATTTTAACCTACACACCAAGCAAGAATTCAAAGGAAGCGATTTTTTGAGTTCTCCAGACGATTGGACAACAGGCACAGATCCCAATATTAAATTTTACACCCGTTCTGACCGCGATCCAGACTTTGCTTGTCGTCCTAAAGACCCCAGGCTTCCAAAGTGTAGCACCGGCGAAACCTGGCGACCTGCATCAGTGCTTGCTGATGCTGTCACTGTGCTTTCTAATAATTTCCAGGAAGGTTTTCGTGATGATGGTGATTATGACCTGCGGAATAACCAGACAGATACCAGCGATGCAGCTGATGTGAGTAGTACTCGACTGAAAAACGGCTTCTGGGATAATAACTTTGTTACCTCTAGAAATTTTACAGACGCTGACTATTCTGGCAGTAGTGGCTCTCCGCCCAACAGTTCTTATTTCAACAACTTTGTCACACCGATTCAGCGACGAGTTAGCTTTCCAGAGTATGTTATGGAAATGTGTCTCAAGATACCTGTATCGGAATGTACAAAACCAGAAGATTGGGTGGTTGGCTATGATGGTGATTTAAGCAAGCATTCATGGGAACTACCACTAGGTGCAGAGCGCAATAAACTGATGGCTGGTACTACAGCCTCATCTGCAACAGGTTATGAGCGATACCCCCGTCGGGTTGCGTTTAAACGTAATTCCAGTGGTGAATTGGTTGATACATACGACAATGTGATAGATCCAAATAATATTACCAATCCTCCCATCGCTCTGGGAATCAAGAGTAGTAAGATTGATAGTTCAGGATTTCCACCTGATAAAGCAAACAATGCTTTGTGGTTTACTACAGTCAATTCATCTGATACAGCTAATCCACCAACTCAGAAAGTATACACTAACACGACTCGTCTTTTTTACAGCTTTCCCACTGGTGCAGACGCAAAACACCAACCGTTGTTAGAACCAATCTTGCAGATCCACGTACTGAACAAAAATCCTAATAAAGATATAAAAGACACTACTACTTATCTCAACTTGGTTGAGTTAGGTACTGATTTGAAGCCCCAAAGCAAAAAAGATAGAGTGAAATATACCAGATGGCTGGCAAAAGCTACAGAGACTACATTTAATTTGGTTATTGCTGCGGGTGATACACCTACCCGTGTAGGAAATACAAGCAACCCATATTATGAAAACAACGGCGGTTTGCATAATTTCGTCCGCTTCATAGAAAGCTGGGATAATGGCGGTGCTAGTGGTGCAAGCGATCCAATCAACGCAAATATTACAGGTTCATTCATTCAGTTTAAACGTAGTATTTTTGCAACAGCTCCTTTCCAAGTATTTACCAGACCTGGTGCTAACGATAATCCTAATGTCAAAAGTCTGTTTTCTGAAAGACAAGGAGTTTATTACAACACCGATAGTACTGGATATGGGGAAGCCCCTTTCTACATGGCTCCTAAACGAAATTGGGGTTTTGATGTAGCATTACTATCTCAAAACCCTGACTTGTTCGCCCAGCGTTTTGTAATCCCTAATACAGATCCACCTAACGAATACTATAGAGAAGTTCCTCGGGACGATCGCTGGGTACAAACCTTGCTATGTGCAGTTCAAGAAACAGAAGAAGACGATACATCGAAAAACAGCTTTGATACTGGATTCAATATCAAAATCTACGACTCAACTAACAAAACTACCACTACAACAAGTACTAAATATGCGCTACCTGCGTCTGAACGTCCCAGTACTTGTCCAGTGACTCCAAATTGAGTTCTTTCTCTGATATAGCGTTTATTAAGCAACTGAGGTACACCTAAATCTTTTTTACCAAGGTTAGTAGTTTTGAAAACGTACCTCACCAGGTCGGAAACCTCTATAGTTGCAAGTCTGGAGTAAAGTCCACCTCTGCAAACATAAATTCCAGCTTTGCTCACCAACTGCAAGGAGAAAATGATCATGAAACTGCACGTATTGCAAAAACGACTTCCTCATTCTTGTGATGCTGGTTTTACGATTGTTGAATCGCTGGTAGCACTACTTGTAGCAGCAATTTTACTAGCAGCGATCGCACCTGTACTTGTTCTCTCAACTGCAACTCGCGTGCAATCCAGAAGAGTAGAACTCGCAACCATAGCAGCGAAAACATATGTTGATGGTGTGAAATCAAATACCATTGCCGATCCACCTGCCACGAACCCTATCACTACTACTCCAGATCAATATAGTGTTCCGACCGCAGGAAGTTTAACGTGCAACACAGCAAATGACTATTGTTCGAAAAAAGATTTGTACTGTGTGGATGGCGATGCTGATAACAAGTGTACGGATACTAGTGCCAAAGATTTGGTAATTCAAGCTTTTCGATATAACTCCCAATCTTCTGAGGCTAACAACGGCTATAACTTAACTTTACGTATTTACAGAGCAGATGGTTTTAAAGGTAGTGCTGCTTTGAAAAAGAGTACTAAACAAGCTACTTTCACGGGTGGAATAGGCGATCGTAAAGCACCACTACTAGAGATGACTACTGAAATCGCCAAAGGTCAAACCTCCTATAGCTCTTTATGCCAAAGACTTGGTGGTTGCAAATAATTAGAGGAGCAATGAAAGCATAATGAATACACTGAGATGGGTGTTAAGTACTCAGCTAAAAATATGGAAGCAGCACAAGAATAATAGCGGCTTCACACTGATTGAATTACTAGTGGCGATGATCTTGGCAGTCCTTGTCATCACGCCTTTGCTAGGATTTATGCTCAACATTTTAGATAGCGATCGCCAAGAGCAAGCGAAGGTAAACTCTGAACAAGAAATTCAAGCTGCTGCTGATTTTATCACTCGCGATTTACAACAGGCTTTTTATATCTACGATGCAACTGGTGTGGATGCTATCAAATCTCAACTTCCATCTGTAACAGATGGAGAGCCAGTACTTGTCTTTTGGAAGCGAGAATTTGCTCCAGAAGCGGCTATTACCAAAACAAAAGATAGCGGCGGAAAAGAGATAAATTTTAAAGACGACGCCTTTGTTTATTCATTAGTTGCCTACTATTTAATCAAAGATAATAACGATAATTGGTCTAAAGCAGCACGCATTGCCAGATTTCAAATTAAAGACGGCTATCTCAATAGTAATGGCAATACTTGTACTAAAACATACGATACTACTAGTAAGTTTAGCCTCTGTCCTGATGTTGGTTTTCAACCATTGGATTTATCACAAAATGGTAAAACAATACAAGAAAAGATGAATGGCTGGACAAAATTAAAAGATCAAGATTACACTCAAAAACCAATTGTTTTAGTTGATTTTATTGACCAAACCACAACGACACAAAAAGCACCAGATGCGACTTGCCCTTCAGGCTTTGCCGTTGTGCCATCCAGTCTTACCAGTAGTACTTCAACTAAGAGGACAGGCTTCTATGCTTGCGTACAGTCGGTAAGTTCTAGTAATAAAAGTATTGCTGAGATTTATTTACGTGGTAATGCTCTAGCTCGTCTCAACAATGATGAAAATAAAATAATTTATAACTCCAGCAAATTGACTTATTTCCCATATGCAAAAGTCAGGATTGAAGGACGTAGTTTTATCTTCACTAAGTAGGTCTTCAATTGATAAATATTTATTCAAAATTAATCAGTATAAAAAGCATAAGCAAGTTAATGATGTCACAAAACTATTATTCACAGAAACTAATAAAAAGATTAAAACATCTACAACTAAAAACTATCTGTTATGTCTTCATCCATCGACAAAAGAATGCAGGCTATACCTTAATAGAGATGATTGTTGTGGTACTAATGGTAGGGATTTTAGCAGCAATAGTTAGTCCTACTTGGTTGGCCTTTGTTAACAGACAGAGAGTAAATAAAGCTAACGACGCTGTTTTTGCAGCACTTCAAGAAGCCCAGCGAGAAGCTAAGAAGAAAAAATTAAGCTATAGTGTGAGTCTTAAACATGAAGACGGAATTCCCAAAATATTAATTCATAATGGCAAGATTCCACCTGCTTCTGGATGGAAGAATTTAGGCGAAGATATGGGATTTAAATCAGGTCAAATTGCTTTGTATACTAACCTTGACACTAAATTTCAGGGAGACGGCAGTAGTGCTAACAAAAAAGCCTCTACAAAAGTCGATTATCAAAAATCAGGAAGTGGGACTATTACTTTTGATTACATGGGAACTCTTCCTGATGTGAATCTGGGAACTGCTGGTGGTTCCTCAGATCAACTTGGCTTCAAAATCGCTGTTGCTATTCCTAAAACCGGAAGTTATGAAGCTACAAATGTCAGACGATGCGTGATTTTAGATACTCTCATTGGTGGAATGCGTACAGCAAAAGATAAAGAATGTGAATAGTTTCTGTACGATTTTACTCAAAATTCAATATAAATACTGAAGATAAAATCGCACTCAGAAAGCAAACTGGATTTACTAGGTACAGTTTTATTTTTGGTAACTATCACAATTTTGAGGATGTGTTAGCTACTAAGTATTTGATTACTTTTTATCTCAAAAAATAATAAATAAATTTGATTATGAATGAAGAATACCTAGATTTTACCGTAGCCATACCAACTTATAACGGTGAAAGTCGCTTGCCAAGACTATTAGAGCTATTGCAAAATCAAATTCATACCGAACATCTTTCTTGGGAAATTATTATTGTAGATAATAACAGCACCGATCGTACAGCAGATGTTGTTAAGACTTATCAAATAAATTGGCAATGCCCTTATTCTTTAAAGTACTGCTTTGAAGCTCAACAAGGAGCAGCATACGCCAGACAGCGAGCAGTGGAGGAAGCTAAGGGTAAACTTATAGGTTTTCTTGATGATGATAATTATCCAGCATCCAACTGGGTGGCAGCAGCGTATGCATTTGGGCAAGCGCATCCTCATGTAGGAGCATATGGTAGCCAAGTTCACGGTGATTTTGAAGTTGAACCTCCAGAAAACTTTGAGAAGATAGCTTGTTTTTTAGCCATCACTGAACGGGGTACAGAACCTCATAGATACGAACCACAATTAAAGATATTACCTCCAGGAGCTGGCTTGGTCGTTCGTAAACAAGCTTGGTGTCAAACAGTTCCTAAATGTCTTTTTTTAAATCACAAGGGTAGAGAAGCACTGTTAGCAAGTGAAGATTTAGAAGCAGTGCTACATATCCAGTTGGGTGGTTGGGAAATTTGGTATAACCCAGAAATGCATATTTACCATCAAATTCCAGCGTGGCGTTTACAAAGAGAATACTTAATTCGTTTATTTCGCTGTGTTGGCTTAAGTCGTCATCACCTGCGTATGCTCAGAACGCAACCTTGGTTAAGACCCATAGCGAGTTTGGGATATTTTATTAATGACTTACGCAAAATTACACTTATTTTACTTAAGTATAGAATTTCTATTCAAAGCGATTTAATTGTTTCCTGTGAAATGGAACTTTTAGTTAATAGTTTGTTCAGTCCTTTCTATCTTATGACAAAAAGGTTAAATTATTTTTAAAGAAAATCAACAATCAATACATAGTATCAATCAGTAGTTTAAATATGATTAATAATCGAGTTTTAGATTTGATTGAGAGTCAATCCTTAGATTTTACTTTAGCAATCCCTACATATAACGGTGGAAAATTATTACCTCGTCTCTTGGAAAAATTATGTTCACAAACTGGAGTAGAAGACTTAAAATGGGAAATTATTATTGTTGATAATAATAGCACCGACAACACAGCCGCAGTGATTCGTCATTACCAAAGTAATTGGCAGATTAATTGTCAGTTAAGGTATTTTCTGGAAACCAAACAAGGAGCCGCCTTTGCCAGATTACGTGCTGTAAGTGAAGCAAAAGGTGAGCTGATTGGGTTTTTAGATGACGATAATCTACCTGCATCTGATTGGATTGCACAAGCTGTTGCTTTTGCTAAAGAATATCCTTACGCCGGAGCTTTTGGTGGTCAAATACACGGTGATTTTGAAATCCAGCCACCAGAAAATTTTGCCAGAATCCAAAGCTTTTTGGCTATCAGAGAACGTGGAGACAAACCAAATTTATACGATCCAATAAATTTAAGTCTTCCTCCAGCAGCAGCGATTGTTATTCGTAGAAAAATATGGCGCGATCGCGTTCCTAGTCGTCCCTTTTTAACCGGAAAAGTTCCAGGGAAAATGGTGCAGGGTGATGATTATGAACCATTGCTTTATATACACAAGGCAGGCTGGGAAATTTGGTACAATCCAGCCATGCATACTTATCATCAGATTCCACATTGGCGATTAAAAAACTATTATTTACTATCTTTAGCTCGTGGTTGTGGTTTGTGTATTTGTCATCTGCGCTTGATCAATGCTCAAAACTGGCAAAAACCAATAATCTTCCTTAGAATTATTCTGGGTAACTTGCGTCGATTATTACAACATATTATTAAGTATAGGAGGCAATTACGAAATGATGCGATCGCACTTGTGGAAATGGAATTTTACTTGAGTAGTATGCTAAGTCCTTTTTATTTTTTAAAAACACTGATATGGAAGTGAGCAAGTCATTCTTGAAAGTTTAATATTCTAAAAATATTGGCGTCATTTATTACTATTTTAACTTCGATTTGATTCACCTTGGTACTTGTAAATGATGCTGGAACACTCTTCTAATTATTATCATGCCACTTATTTCTATAATTATCCCAACTTACAATAGCGAGAAGACTATTAAAAATACAATAGAATCGGTTTTGGAACAAACTTTGACAGACTATGAGTTAATTGTAATTAACGATGGCTCATCTGACTCAACATTAGATATAGTTTCCCAATTTCATGACCTTAGGATAAAAGTATTTTCCTATCCTCACCAGGGGGCAAATGTTAGCCGTAATATTGGTCTGACTCATGCAACTGGAGAATTTATTAGTTTCTTAGATGCAGATGACTTATGGACATCTGATAAACTTGCTAGTCAGATGAAGGCATTGCAAGAAAACCCTCAAACAAGTGTTGCTTATAGTTGGACTGATTATATAGATGAGAAAGGTGAATTCTTGCTTGCAGGCACACATATTAATGCAAATGGAGATGTGTATGAACAGCTATTAGTGAACAATTTTTTAGAGAATGGTTCTAATCCTTTGATTCGTAAAGAGGCTCTAATTAAATTAGGTGGATTTGATGAAAACTTGAGTGCCGGTCAGGATTGGGATATGTGGCTGCGATTAGCAAGAGAATTCAGTTTCGTTGCTGTACCTAAAGTTCAGATACTATATCGAAAAAGTTCTAATTCCCTGTCTTCTAATCTTGCCAGACAAGAAAAAGCCTGCCTGAAAGTACTTGATAAAGCGTATAATGTTAGTTCAAAAGATTTACAACATCTTCGCAAACAGAGCCTTACTAACCTGTACAAATACCTGACTTGTAAAGCAATGGAGAAGCCATTCAATCGACAAAAAGGTTTAGCGGCGGCTAGATTTTTATGGAAATATTTCATCAACGATCATTCAAGATTACATCATAAAAAATTAACGCTAAAACTCTTATTTAAAATAGCCTTGATCGTGATATTACCCTCTACTTTATCGACAGAATTATTAACTGCTATAAAGACGAAAACGAAGAAACTGAAGAATTCATAAATATCCGGACAATCGAAAGCATACCAGTAAATAAAAATAGATATTCTGGTGTGTTTTTATATGTCTAATTATGCAAAAATTTTTTTGAAAAATAGCTCTCTTAGCGGCTTCACGCTGCTGGAGACGCTGGTAGTGATTTTAGCAATTGGTATATTAACAGCGATCGCCCTACCTAACTGGCTAACTTTTGTAGACATTCAACGCCTCAACGCTGCTCAAAGTGAAGTCTACAGCGCTATGCGCCAAGCCCAAAGCCAAGCTAAAAAGGAAAAATTGAACTGGCAAGCTAGCTTTCGTGAACAAAACGGTATCGTTAAGTGGACAGTTCATCAAGCTGAAGCAGGTAAATTCATTCCTGATAGTGTCAGTGCCAACGATAATCTATGGCATAACCTTGATAAAAATATTCGCATCGATCAAGAGCAAAACAACAAAGGTAAATACGAGACAACTTTACGAAAGCAATCTTCACAGCAAGCTTGGCGAGTGATTTTTAACTACCAAGGTTGTCCCGTTTATGAAGTTGGAAATGAATGTCTCCATACATCTCTACAAGCACTAGGACAGATAACCTTGTACAGTCAAAACGGTGGCAAAGCTAAACGTTGTGTCTACGTTTCGACGATTTTAGGGGCGATGCGAATGGGAAAAGAGCATACCCAAGCCAACAACAACGATAAATACTGCTATTAAGATATTATTTATTGGTTGAATTTACACAAGAAATTACGTGCTGAAATCACCAGAGATCGCGAAACAGCACCTGATTATTTTTACTCGCTATCCGGAACCAGGCAAGACAAAAACCCGACTCATAGCTGTTTTGGGAACTGAAAGTGCTGCTGAACTCCAGCGCCAAATGACTGAACATACGCTATTTCAGGTTCAACAATTGCAAAAGACAACTGCTGTTTCTGTAGAAGTGCGGTTTGCTGGTGGCAATATTGAACTGATGCAAAATTGGCTGGGGACTGATTTAGTTTATCAGTCTCAGGGTGAAGGGGATTTAGGGAAGCGGATGGAGCGATCGCTCTTGAATGCTTTTGTTGCAGGCGCACAATATGTAGTCATTATCGGCACTGATTGCCCTGGTGTCAATGCTCAGATTCTCGCAAAAGCCTTTGTAGAACTCCAGAAATGTGACCTTGTGCTTGGCCCAGCAATTGATGGTGGTTATTACTTGATTGGTTTGCGGCGTCTTGTTCCAGAATTATTCATTAACATAAATTGGGGAACTGCTCAAGTATTGCAACAAACTGTAGACATTGCTCATCAACTTAATTTATCAATAGTTTACTTGCCGACATTAGCCGATGTTGACCGTCCAGAGGATCTGCTTATTTGGGAAAAAGCTATTGGTGGGGAGTAGAGATGAGACAAAGTTGATTGTTGGTCGTTGGTTGTCAATTATCCAGCCTCTAGGTTTTTCCTGATTCGACTTGGTGTCTTAGTGTCTTGGTGGTTCAAGAAAATTTATTTTTTCACCACAAAGACACCAAGACACCAAGAAAATTTATTGTTTAGGATTGCACCACCAAAGGGCTAGAACACCAATTCAGTAATCTTCAAATTGGAAGAGAAGAAAAGGAGGACAAGGAGAGCCTTTTATTCATATTAAGCGCGTCTCCCACTCTCCGCGTCCCCGCGTCTTCTTCCCCTTCTCCCTTGTCTTACCGCACCAAGAATTCATGAATGTTGAATCGATGCTCTAGTATCTACTCTCCCTACCTACACATATAGTATCAACTAACACTAAGGGTTTCCGGAAGACACTAGTAACCGTAAGTGTTACCGTGGTGTATTGACAAAGACAAGAAAAATAATTAATCACCCAAAACTCTGGGTTTTCAACAATCCCTCAGAAATTGGAACGTTCAAGAAATTTGACATAGAATAGTCACTCATTCTTACTGAGTACGAGATGATGTATGAATAACAATTTTGCTGCTGTTACTGCTGCCCGTACACTGAAGGTGGTCGGGATAATTTTAATTTTGTCCTTTTTGCTTGACTTCGTGATTTTGTTGTTTCCTTTCCAACCAACCAATCGCCTATGGCAAATAGAGTTGGCAACAGCTTTGGTTGATCGGGGAATTGTGCCCTTGGTGGGTTTGGCTATGTTATTTGGCGGGTATTGGGCTGATACTGTTAATGATGGTCGCCCGTCTGGTATAGATTTAAGATTTCCAGGGCTAGTATTATCCTGTATCTTGGGTTTGATGTTCTTGCTAATTTTTCCTCTGCACCTCAACAATGTACGCCAAGCTAGTGTTCAAAGAGTAGAGCAAATCAACAAAGATGCAGAACAAGCAGAAACCCAACTGCAAAACCAGCTATCACAAGTGCAAGCTCAATTGAGTAACGAACAAATCAAAGTGGAGTTAGAAAAACAGAAAAACCAAGTTAAAGCTCAATTTAGCGAACTGCTCAAAGATGAGCAGAAATATCAGCAAGCACTTAATAACCCTAATCTTCCCCCTGCTGTAAAAGACCTACTCAAGAAGGCTAAAGGAAATCCCCAAGAACTAGATAAATTTATTGCTCAGCAAAGCGATCCGGAACAAGTTGCTAAGCAGCGACTTCAGAAAATTCGTCAGGATAAGGAAGAAGCTGAAAAACAAGCTAAAGAAAGAGCATGGAAATCTGGACTGCGAATTGGAATGAGCAGTTTGTTATTGTCCATCGGATACATTATCATCGGCTGGGCAGGATTAAGAACTATGGGTGCTGCACAAGGTAATGTCCGCAAAGCTACTGCACGTTAATACTTTAAGGCAGAAGCATAAATACAGTTATCAGTTAATTAAGCTGTTGTGCATTTAATTTACACTTGGCGGGGCGGGCAAGATGCCCACCCCACAAGAGTTTCCTTAGATTTTTGATTTGAGATTTTTTAAATTTCGGATTAGGCTTTATTAAAGATAAGTATGCGGTATTTGCGTAGACTAGAGAATCATTTATAACATTTATTAATGCTATAATGAGTTTGAAATGTTCTCAATTTACATATTGACTTATAACGAAGAGCTAGATATATCTGCTTGTATTGAGTCGGCAATGCTCTCAGATGACATTATTGTTGTGGACTCATGCAGTAGCGATCGCACTGTGGAATTTGCCAGTCACTATCCTATCCGCGTCGTTCAACACGCTTTTGAAAGCCACGGTCGTCAACGCACCTGGATGCTAGAAAATATACCTCCGAAATACGAATGGGTCTACATTCTTGAAGCTGACGAACGCATGACGCCAGAACTGTTTGCTGAATGCGAACAGGCAATTCACAATCCAAACTATATCGGCTACTATGTTGCCGAGCGCGTCATGTTCATGAATACCTGGATTCGCCGCAGTACCCAATATCCTCGCTACCAACTGCGGCTTTTCCGTCACGGTAAAGTCTGGTTTGCAGATTACGGTCATACAGAACGAGAAGTTTGTGACGGAGCAACCAGCTTTTTAAAAGAAACCTATCCTCACTACACTTGTAGTAAGGGTTTGAACCGCTGGATTGAAAAACATAACCGCTATTCCAGCGATGAAGCTAGAGAAACCCTATATCAACTAGAAAATGGAAACGTCAACTGGTGGCATTTGTTCTTTGGTAGTTCAGAAGTTGAACGTCGCCGCGCTTTGAAAGATTTGTCTTTGCGCTTACCCGCCAGACCTCTGCTACGTTTTTTGTATATGTACTTTATTTTGGGTGGTTGCTTGGATGGACGCGCTGGCTTGGCTTGGTGTACATTGCAGGCATTCTATGAGTACCTGATTTTGCTCAAAGTCTGGGAAATGAAGCATATGACTACACCCAGCTTAGATACTGTTATTAGTCAATAGTCAATAGTCAATGGTTATTAGTGAAAAAACTCTTGACTCTGGACTCTTGACTCTTGACTTTTTAATTTTTTTGGTAGTTTGTAAATAGCGTTGCACAATTATCATAGAGATTTTTTTGAACTTTCGCATACGGGCGCAAAGAATAGCAACTTGGCGTCTCTATGCCAGAGATAGATGTATCTTAATTTTTGAACAGACAGAGTTGACCGATTCAAAGTATGGCAGGACATAGTAAATGGGCCAATATTAAACGCCAGAAAGCAGTAGTGGATGCAAAAAAGGGTAAGACATTCACTCAGCTTTCACGTGCGATTATCGTTGCTGCCAGAAGTGGCATCCCAGATCCAGCAGGGAATTGTCAACTTCGCACGGCAATAGAAAAGGCAAAAGCAGCTGGCATACCAAATGACAATATTGAAAGGGCGATCGCCAAAGGTGCAGGTACTTTTGAAGGCGATGGTTCTCAACTGGAAACAATTCGTTATGAAGGTTATGGGCCTGGAGGAATTGCGATCTTAATTGAAGCCCTCACAGATAATCGCAATCGTACAGCAGCTGATTTGCGTGCAGCTTTTAGTAAAAATGGCGGTAATCTTGGCGAAACAGGATGCGTTAGCTGGATGTTTGCTCAAAAAGGTGTTTGTACTGTTGAGGAAGTAGAAGACGAAGAAAAGCTTTTAGAAGCATCCCTAGAAGGCGGTGCCGAGTCTTATGAAATGACAGAAGATCAAACTGCTGAGGTGTTCACTGAGGTGACAAATTTAGAAAAACTCAACCAAACCCTAAAAGAAAATGGCTTTCAGGTGAGTGATGCCGAATTGCGCTGGATTCCCGGTAACAATGTAGAAGTCAGCGATCCAGATCAGGCGCGATCGCTACTTAAATTGATTGACACCCTAGAAAGCTTGGATGATGTGCAAAACGTCACTGCTAATTTTGAAATGCCAGAACAACTAATGGCTGTTATGGCTTAGTCATTAGTCATTAGTTAAGAAAAAATATATTTGATGTTTTCGCCAAAGTCGGATGCTCTCTTTTGTGCTTCCTCAACTCCAGCATTCAGCGCTTGGTGCGCTGTTTCGTAACAGCCGAACAGGCATGAGTCAAAGTCGGCGATGGGGAATGGGTTGCGCTCTAAAGATGCCCTCAATAATTTACGCCAACAACTCTCATCTTTTTCTGAAATTACTCTTATCTAACAGTAGCGGACTTTTTTCCCTAGCTCAACAAAGTTATAAATGTTATCAAGAGGAATCTTTTTTTCTTCAACTAGTAATTCCTAGAACAATGTAAATAACTGGTGGTTACTAGCTATTATTTGCAGTCACTCCAGAAAGTAAATAATTAGCTTTATCAAAAAATAATATGTCAAACTTTGCCGGAAAAATTTCATAAAAATAAGACAATTTTTCAAACTGAACAGCAAGTATTTTTAGCCAAAATATTTGTTAAACTTCTAATTTATGTGTTCTTTCAAGCCTGTTAATGTACTTTGCGAGCTTAATCTCAATTAGTGATAGAGATAGCTAATTTTTTATTCTGATACCCTTTCCCTACACTTCAATTTAATGCAACATAATGTCTCCTTTACCCAACCATCGTCCTCAGAAACTCTCCCTCGGTTTCTTGGAGAAAGAAATTTTGCACATTATCTGGGAACTAGGTAGCGTCACCGTCAAAGATGTGCATGAACGTATTTTGGCTGATCCAAAGCGACGGCTAACCTCTGCTTCAGTGACAACTATTCTCAATCGTTTGACTACAAAAGGTTGGCTTGTGTGCAATAAAGAGAGTCGTCGGAATTACAGATGGCAAGCACTAGTATCACAACAAGAGGCGCAGATACTCCAAGCTTATGAGCAATTGCATCAATTCTTGGCAGTAGGTAATCCAGATGTGGTTGCAGCCTTTGCCGATAGCCTGGATCAAGATAGTGTGGAAAAATTTGAAGCGATCGCACGTATGTTGCCGAGGCATTAAACCTGAATTTGATTCGTCAATGCAATACGAACAAACAAAGCGGGTGTTGGTGAAACTAAGTATGAATCAGGCGATCGCTCTGATTCATACTTATTTCCCTGATCGATGACTTGTAGCTAACCTGCGGCAGCTAGCTGTGTTGGTAAAAAATCGCGGCTCAAAATCTAGCAATAATGATATAGTTACTCCAATCGGTTCTGATGGAGAGTAGCCATCAGACGCAAGGGGGAAAGTCCGGTGAAAATCCGGCGTACACTTTACTATCTTTCCACTTCCAGGTAATGGTTCTAGTAGATACGGGCTTTGGTTCTGTGCAATTTTTACAGGGTGTCCGAAAGAAAAAATACCATATAATTGCTGGTATCGCTTGTACCCG